>CAZNZI010000027.1:0-1962 GCA_964577475.1 uncultured Rhodospirillaceae bacterium | reverse complement strand
GCGCCGGGGCAAGGTGGAAACCCCCTGGCTGGGTTCAAGTCTGGGGGGGATGGCTTGGGTTGCGGTTCTTATCCGCGGCCGCGGTTGCGCCAAGCCGGTTCGCCGAGATTGATCTGGTCCGGGGTCGTCACGGCACCGGTGCCGGCGCCGATCGCGCCGCCGATGATCGCGCCCGGAATGGCGCCGATGCCGGCGCCGAAAATCGCACCGACCACGGCACCGGTGCCCGCACCGACGCCCGCACCCGACACGGCGCGGTCGCTGGTCCGTTCGCCGCAGGCGGCCAGCATGGCAGTCGCCGCGAGGATGGAGCCGACGGTTCCGATCGTCTTCATGTTCATGACACTGTCCTTCCACTCGATGGAGCCACGGGTCGACTGTGGTCGAGCGGCAGACTCCTCCGGTGTCAGGGCAAACTCATGGCAGGGCTGCGACCAAGCGGCGGCAATCCGTGACTATGCTGCGACACTGTGGCCGAAAGGGCGCGGTGGGAGTCGAGGCATTGCACCTGTAGGCCCCTCTCTGCGCGTGCGCGGAGAGGGAGGGGCCCAATCGCCTTGCGATTGGGAGGGTGAGGATACTCAGATGTTTTTTGATCTGGATGGTTCAGGTCATTGGATCATGCGGCATCCGCGAGCGGTCCGGCCGGCGCTTCGTTCGCCGCCTTCTGCCGCGGCCGGTTGATGAAAGCGACCATCGTGTAGCTGATCGACATCAACAATAGCCACGCGCCCAATTTCTGGATCGGCACCGCGCTCCACTGATGAAGCTGGTTTGGATAGAGCCATGTGCGGCTGAGCGTTCCGACATTTTCCGCGACCCATATGAAGAAGGCGACCAGCACGAGACCGAGCAGCAGCGGCATCCAGCGCGGAGTCTGCCAGATCGTGTAGTAGATGCGCGTGCGGCCGAACAGGAGCGCGATGGCCACGAACAGGCCGAGGCGGAAATCGACGATATAGTGGTGGCTGAAGAAGTTGACATAGATCGCGACGCTCAGGATCGCGAGTGCCCAGAGCGGCGGATGGCGCGTGAACTGGAAATCGAACAGCCGCCACGCGCGCGCGATGTAGCTGCCGATGCAGGCATACATGAACCCCGAGAACAGCGGCACACCGGCAATCTTGAGCAGACCGGGCTCGGGATAGATCCACGAGCCGACACCGGTCTTGAAGATTTCCATGATCGTGCCGACGACGTGATAGAGCAGGATGACCTTCGCTTCTTCCCAGGTCTCGAGCCCGAAATAGAGCAAGAGCGCCTGGACGATCACCGCCGCGATCACCAGGACATCGTAGCGCGCGAGCGCCGCATCGGCGGGGTACCAGAAGTGAGTACCGAGGATCAGCGCCACCATGATCCCGCCGAACAGGCAGGCCCAGGCTTGCTTCATCCCGAAGCGCAGGAATTCGTAGAGGAACGCGGTGCCCGGGCGCCGCGCCATCCGTGTGCCCAGCCGCGCCTCGGCCGCTACGAAAGGGCGGAGAGCGCTCCAGCGGGTAGCGGCGCTTTTATTTAGCGAAGAGGTCACTCCCCGTACGGCACCCAGATGATTTTGATCTGGGTGGCGTGGTGGAGATAGGTCTCGCCTTGGGCTTCGGCGTTGTTGAACCAGTCGCGGCCGTGGCCGTAATTGACCCAGGTGGCTTTCACGTTGCCGGCCGAGGCCTTCTCGACCATCGCGCTGCCTTCGGCGGAGCCGACATACCAATGGGCGGCGACCTCATCGTGTTCGGCAAGCGTCTTGGCGAGTTCGTCGCGCGCGCCGGCGACGATGTTGACCACACCGGCGGGCACGTCGGAGGTTTCCAGCACCTGGTAGAAATCGGTGGCGGCCAGCGGATGCACCGGCGAGGGCGTCACCACCACGCGGTTGCCCATGGCGATGGCGGGCAGCACGAGCGAGACGAAGGCGAGCAGCGGCGCTTCGTCGGGGCAGGAGATGCCCATCACGCCCCAGGG
>CAZNZI010000026.1:0-1715 GCA_964577475.1 uncultured Rhodospirillaceae bacterium | reverse complement strand
GGGTTTGTGGAAATCGATGCCCCAGACCGTGGGCGCGTTGACCTGGTTGAAACCTTCGTGGCCACCAAAGATCGAGTAGTTCTGCTGCATCAGGTAGAAGAACGACACGCCGATCGCGATCGTGATCATGATCGTATAGATGCCTTCGGTACGCACCGACAGCCAGCCGACGAAGGTACCGAAGATGGTCGCAATCACGAGCGCGATCGGAACTGCGATCCACCAAGGCCATCCCAAGCTCGCGGCGCCGCCCTGCGCTGCACCCGCGACGCCGAAGATCGCGACCATATAGGCTGCCGAACCCGCAACCGACATTTGCGCGAGCGACACCATGCCGCCGTAGCCGCCGAGGAAGGTGAGCGACAGGGCAATCAAGCCCAGCGCGAGCGCCTGACCGCCGATCTGGAAGATGAAGAACGGCGAAGCGACCCACGGATAGAGAACAACCGCGGCCAACACGACGACATGTCGGAAGCCGATATGGCGGAAGACCGTGGCGATGCCCGCGCCGATAGCCGAGCCTTGATCCCCGCCGGTGACGACGGTGGCGGGTGCGGATCCCTGCCCCGGCGTCGACGGTGCGCCCGTACCCCGGGCCCAGGCGTTGCGTCCCGCGCCGGAGTTCATGGCGCGGCGCCACTGCGCGGCGCTCATGCGACCCTCCGTCCGAGAATGCCCGAAGGCCTGAAGGCCAGCACAAGGACCATGATCAGGAATGTGAACACGACGCCGTAGGTCGGTGCGTAGGCCAATCCGAATTGCTCCGCCAAGCCGATCAGCAAAGCACCCACGGCTGCTCCGGGGATGCTGCCCATGCCGCCAACGATGACCACGACCAGCGAGGCCATCAGATAGCGTGTGTCTTCGCCCGGCGAGATCGAAGGTGCCGTACCGCCGATAACGCCGGCAAACCCGGCCAGGCCCGCGCCGATGGCGAAGGTGATCGCGAAAATGCGCTGCACGTTCACGCCAGAGGCCGCCAGCATATTGCGGTCATCGACACCCGCACGGATCATCATCCCGATCTTGGTGCGGTTGAGGAACCACCAGAGCACGAAGCCGATCGCGACCGCGATGCCGAGCACGACAAAGCGATAGGTCGGATATTTCTTTACGATCGGAAACGCCATCGACTTGAAGATCGCGTGCGGCGGATCGAACGAATAGATTTCGCCGCCGAACCACCAGAGCATGATATCGGCCAGCACGATCGAAATGCCGATCGTCACCATCGTCTGGCGTAATTCCTGACCCTGCATGAAGCGGAAGACGCTGATCTGAAGCAGAAAGCCCACGAGCGCGGCGGAGAAAAACCCGGCTGCGATCGCCAGGAACCAGTTGTCGGTCGCGTCGCCGACGACCCAACCCATATAGGCGCCGAAGAGATAGAGTGATCCATGCGCCAGGTTGACATTGCGCATCAAACCGAAGACCAGAGTGAAGCCGCTGGCCACCAGGAAATAGAGAGCGGCCAGCGTGACCCCGTTCAGGAAAGTGGCCACGAACTGCTTCGGGTTGATCGAAATCGCCCAAACCACGAAGACCGCGATCGGCACGCCGATCACGACCACCCAGAACCATTTCCAGAAGCGTTGGTTCATGCGGCGGGCAGGCTCCAGCGCGTCCGGGTCGAGCGCATCTCGGGTTCGCGATGGAATTCGCCGTCCTTCATAACGGCGAGAATCTTGTCCTTGTCCTGCAGGATCGACAGGTCG
>CAZNZI010000025.1:0-4264 GCA_964577475.1 uncultured Rhodospirillaceae bacterium | reverse complement strand
TGCGCTGCTTCTGCAATTCCTGGTCGGCCGCCCGCACGGCCAGTTCGTCCTTGCGGTTGTCTTCCTCGAACTGGCGGCCGTATTTCTCGGCCTCGGCATTGAGGCTTTTGCCGGCCAGCGATTCACGCAGGATGCGGTCGGGATCGATGACGATGAAAACCGGACCCGCCTTGCCGTCGGTGGCCTTGGCGTCAGCCGCCTTCGCATCTTGCGCGAGAGCGCCCGTCAGCGTCGCACCAGCCAGCAGCACGGAGAACATGCCAGCCAGCGCATAGCGCGCCGGCATCGACAGGACCGACATCAGAACCTCGTACCAAAGTTGAAGCGGAAAATCTGAATCTCGTCGTAGCTCGTCTTGACGATCGGGAAACCGAAATCGATGTTCACCGGGCCCAGCGGCGAAACCCAGATAAAGCCGGTGCCGACCGAGACGCGCGGCATCGTCGTGGTCAGCACGTTCGCCGACGGGATCGACGGATCGGTCGGCCCGACCATGCCGGTATCAACGAACAGCTTGGACTTGATGTCGACCTCTTTGGGCAGGCCCAGCGGGAAGGTGACTTCGGCCGAGGCCGTCGCGTTCCAGACGGCACCGAGTGGCGTGAGCGTGTTGCGGTCGACCGGCGTCACGCCCGAATCGCGGAAGCCGCGCAGGTTCGCACCGCCGAGATAGAAGCGCTGGCTGATCAGCACGTCGCTGCCGCCGTATCCCGAGATATAGCCGGCGCCGCCGTTGATATAGAGGGTGTAGTCGTCGTCGAGCGTGAAGTACTGCCCGGCGGCCGTATAGGTTCGGACGAATTTCGGCGTGCCGCCCAGACCGGCGACGTCGTTGCCGACCTTCACATAGTAACCGGTGGTGGGATCGATCTTGCTGTCGCGGCGATCATAGGTCACCAGGTGACCGATCGTGGACAGCGCCGTCACGCCCGCCTGCGACGCGATGAATTGCGACGTGCCCGCCTGGATGTCGTGAATGTTGGTCAGGCTCGCGGTGTAGGTGAAGTCGTGGCGCAGGTGCTCGTTGTAGTAATAGCCCAAGCGCAGATCGCCGCCCGTCACGCCGGTCTGATAGGACTGCAGGTTCTGCAGGCGCGTATCGATCGAGAACAGGTCGAAGCCCGCGATCAGGTGGCGATCCAGGAAATAGGGATCGGTGTAGGCGAAGTTGATCGAGGTCTGCTCGAGCGCGAGCGTGGTGTTGATCGAGGCTTCCTGACCCGAACCGAGCAGGTTGCGCTCCTTGGCGCCGATCGAAGCCAAAGGACCATAAAGGCTCGACCAGCCGGCGCCCAGGCTCAGCGAGCCGGTCGATTTCTCCTCCACCTTGACCTTGATGATGGTGCGGTCGGATGCGGTGTCGGAGTCCTCGGGCGTGATCTTCGCCGTCTTGAAGAAATCGAGGTCTTTGATGCGCTGCTCGGAGCGGCGCATCTTCGCCGAGTTGAAGGCATCGCCTTCCACCAGCGCGAGCTGGCGGCGGATCACCTTGTCGTAGGTGCGAATATTGCCTTCGATGTCGATGCGCTCGACGATGGCGCGGCGGCCTTCGCCGATGTCGAAGGTGATGCCAAGGATGTGCTTGACCGGATCGCGGTCGAGGCGCGGCTTGATGTCGACGAAGGCATAGCCCTTGTTGCCGACCGCGTCGGTCATCGCCTGGACGGTCTTTTCCACCGCATTGGCGTCGTACCAGTCGCCTTCGCTCTGCTCGAGAAGCGGCTTCAGGTCATCGACCTTGATGTCGGGCAGCGAACTGGTGATGGCGACTTTGCCGACCTTGTAGCGCTCGCCTTCTTCCACCGTGAAGGTCAGGAAGAAGCGCTTGCGGTCGGGCGTCAACTGGGCGACGGCCGAGACCACGCGGAAATCGGCATAGCCCTTCTTCAGATAGTATTTGCGCAGCTGCTCGCGGTCGTAATTGACGCGATCGGGATCGTAGGAGTCGCTGTTGCTGAGAAAGCGGTACCACCGTTCCTCGCGGCTTTCGATCACGTCCTTGAGATCGCCGTCGGAGAAATGGGTATTGCCGACGAAGTCGATGCGCGTGACATAGGTCGGCGTGCCTTCGTTGATCTCGAACACCAGATCGACGCGGTTGTCGGCCAGCTTGATCAGCTTGGGATCGACCGAGGCCGCGAACCGGCCGCTGCGCTTGTAGAGGGCGAGCAGGCGCTGCACGTCGCCCTGCACTTTGGTGCGGTTATAGACGCCGCGCGGCTTGAGCTGGATTTCCGCCTGGAGCTTGTCGCTTTCCAGGTGATGATTGCCCTCGAAGGCGATGCGGTTGATGGTCGGATTCTCGACCACGCGCACCACCAGGCTGGTGCCCTCGCGCTTGATCGACACGTCGGCGAACAGGCCGGTGGCGAACAAGGCCTTCAGCGATTTGTCGATCTTGCTCGCGTCGAAGGGATCGCCCTCGGTCAGGGTGAGATAGGAGCGGACCGTTTCGACTTCGATGCGCTGATTGCCGTCGACCACGATCTGCGCAATCGTGCCGCCCTCTTGCGCGACGGCGGGCGTCCGCATGACGAACGTCGCGACGAGCGCGACGATCAGCGCCGAAAACAGATACCGGAGCACCATCCCCCTCACACGACCCCTAGGACACAATCCCTCGGATAAACTTCCACACACCCAGATCGTTCCCGGTGGCCAGGATCATCAGAGCCAGGACCAGGAACAACCCGACGCGAAACCCATACTCCTGCGCTCGCGGCCCCAGGGGGCGGCCAAGGACAGCCTCGACACAATAGAACAGCAGGTGTCCGCCGTCGAGCAACGGAATCGGGAAAAGATTGAAAAGCCCAAGATTAATAGAGATATAGGCGGCGAAGAACAGGATCCCCGCCACCCCCAGCCGGGCCGCCGCGCCGACCTGTTTGGCGATCCCGACCGGACCGCTCAACTGATCCGTATCCCGCCGGCCCTGGATGATCTGCCCGATCGCCTTCAGATTGGCGCTGACGATCTGCTGGGTCTTCACGGTCGCGGCGCCGATGGCCGAGAACAGATCGTGATGTTTGACCGAGCTTGCGTCCTGGGGCGCCATCACGCCCAGCACCGGGACCTTGGTCGCCCGGCCCAGACTGTCGGTCATCTCGGTCAGCCTGGGCTGGACCGTCAGGGTCTGCTTTTGGCCGGCGCGTTCGATCACCAGCTGGACCGGCTCGCCCACCGTGATCTGCACGATGCGCTGGAGGTCCTGGAAGGTCTCGACCGACTCGCCATTGGCGATCAGGACCTTGTCGCCCGTCTTCAGGCCGGCCTGCTCGGCGGCGCTGCCGGTCATCACCTCGCCGATCACCGGAAGCGTGCGCTGCTCGCCATAAACCATGAACAGCACCGCCAACAGGGCGATGCCGAAGATGAAGTTGATCACCGGCCCCGCGGCGACGATGGCCGCGCGCTGATGGACCTTCTTGCCGCGGAAGGCGACGGCCCGCTCCTCGGGCGTCAGCGAGGCCAGCTTTTCCTCGGCACTTTCGCCGGGCGTGTCGACCTCGCCGAACATCCGCACATAGCCGCCCAGCGGCAGCAGGCTGAACTTCCAGCGCGTCCCGCTCTTGGCCGTGAAACCGAAGAGCTCCGGGCCGAAACCGATCGAGAAGGTCTCGACGCGCACGCCATTGGCGCGCGCCACCAGGTAATGCCCCATCTCGTGGACGAACACGATCGCGGTGATGATCACAAGGAACACCACGACGTAGTCCCAGAAATCCGTCAAAAGCTGAACCATCTACCTCTGCCCACCAGTGATCCGCGCGATCCGGTCGTGCGCCCGCCCCCGTGCGTCTTCGTCCCATTGCAGAATTTCGTCGAGATTGGCGGCCTTGGACCCGGCCATCGCCGTCACCGTGTCCTCGACCACCCGGCAGATATCCAGAAAACCGATCCTGCGGTCAAGGAAAGCGCGCACCGCGACCTCATTTGCCGCATTGCAGACCAGGGCCGCCATGCCGCCGGTACGCAAGGCGTCGCGGGCAATGCGCAAGGCCGGGAACCGGTCGGGATCGGGCGCCTCGAAGGTGAGCGTGCCGACTGCGGCCAAATCCAAGCGCTTACCGGGTGTGGCCATGCGCCGCGGCCAGCCCAGGGCCAGCGAAATCGGCATCCGCATGTCGGGGGTGCCGAGCTGGGCCAGCACGGACCCGTCGATATATTCGACCATGCTATGCACGACCGATTGTGGATGAACCAGGATGTCGATCTTGGGCTCGGGCAGGCCGAACAGGTGGAAGGCCTCGATCACCTCGAGGCC
>CAZNZI010000024.1:0-4099 GCA_964577475.1 uncultured Rhodospirillaceae bacterium | reverse complement strand
AGCTTGGCACGCTGCTCGTCGGTCAGGTTCGACAGCACCGCCTGTTTGGCGGAATGCACCTTCAGCGCATTCTGGATCAACTGCGCGCGTTCGTTGGCGGGCAGCTTCTTGCCGCGCGGTGCCGGCGCGGCCGGTGGCGCGACGGGCATTGGGAGCGGCGCGCGCAGCGGTTGCTGCATCGGCACCGCGGCTTGCGGCGCGGAAGCGCCGGCGACGGCGGCGCGGGCATTCGCGAGCGCCTGCGCCATGATCGCCGTGTGGAGCGTACCGGCCGAACCGCCGAGCGGCGAGTTGGGCGGCGGCGGGTTGAAGGGTTTCTGCGCCTGAGGCTGCGCTTGCCCCGGCGCTTGCGGGCGCGGCGCGACCGGCTTGGGCGCGCTCAGATTCGCGGCGACCGGACGCTCGGTGCCCGAGGCGGTGGCGCGGGCCGAAGCCAGGATCTCGGCGAGGAGCGCGGCTTGGAGGGCGGCGGAATTAGTCATGACACGCGGATTCGTCAGTTGGGCGGCGAGGGTGGTCGAGGGCGAGGTCAGGGGTGTGTAGCCGCCGATCTGCTGCATGGTCGGCAGCCGCTCGGCCTTGAGCTGCTGGATCACGGAGCGCATATCGGCCGAGCCCTGGATGGCCGAGACCAGCCCGCCCGCATCGCCGACCGCTTCGCGCGCGTCGTCGTCGAGCACCATCGCAGCCAACGCCTTGCCCAGCAGATGAAGCATCGTCTCCTCCGGCGCTCGCCCCCAAAAAACGTGGGTGGGGAGCGCACAGTTTCCCGATGCTCAGTCTGCCCGTAAGGGGTTTACCGTTCGTTACCGTGGGAGCGGAATCAGCGAGTCTTGCCACGGCTCAGCCACCATCCGCCAAATGCTTGTCGAGCCAGGCGATATCGCCCGCGAGCGCATCGTCGACCGCGCTCAGCATATGGCGGTACCGCGCCAGCACCGACTGGCCGAAGGGTGTGAGAGACGCGCCCCCGCCCTTGGCCCCGCCGAAACTGGTCGCGACCAGCGGCTCCTTGAACAGCCCGTTGAGATCGGCCACCAGGTCCCAGGCGCGCTTGTACGACATGCCCATGCCGCGCGCCGCGCCCGAGATCGAGCCGGCCTTGTCGATCTCTTCGAGCAGCCGGCCCTTGCCCGGACCCAGAATCCCGGTCTTTCCGGCTTTCAGACGCAAAGTGGCGGTGACGCGGGAGGCCAAGGCGCTCTCTTCGACGGGTTGCGATCCCCAAACCTAACCTCCCGTTTCCCCACGGGGAAGTAGGGCAGATTTTGCCGGGTTAACGAGTCAGCAAGGGTCGGGGCATTACTGTGACCGTGTCTCGGGGGCAGGTTCGGGGAGTGCAGGTCATGGCGGATACCGGCGGAATCGCGGCGCTTCTCAATGCGTTGGACGGCACCCCCGGTCTCGGTGCCGGCCTCAAACCCTCCGCCAAGGCCTCCCGCTCCGCCGAATTCTTCGCCGCCGCAGCCGGCGGGTCCGTTAAGGGCTCGGCCGCCAGCGGCGCCGCCGCCGCCGCATCCGCAAGCGCAGCTCCCACTTCATCGATCCGCGTGAACCGCCAGGCGGCGCCGGCTTCCGCCAAGCCGCGTCAGATCATCGCCGATGGCCAGTCCTACGACGCCAAGGCCCCCCGCGGCACCTATCTCGACATGGTCATCTGAGGCGAGCAGGGGTCTGACCCCGGTATCGTCAACCTCCATCCGTCATCGCGAGCGCTAGCGAAGCAATCCACGCTTCCGCACCCGATGGATCGCTTCGTCGCTGCGCTTCTCGCGATGACGAAGAAAAATTTTCGCCTCTAAGTTCCTGAAATCCCGTACCGGATTCTGATTCGGTGGGCGCGTTAACCAAATCGCCGTTGACGGACGTTCCTGACTCGAATTAGAAACCAACCAGTTGGTATGTAATTTTGAACACGGCACAAAACAATGGCACCCAGGAACAGCGCAGCGACCAAGACGAAACTGCTCGAAGCGGCGCGGGACGTGATCCGCGGCCAGGGCTACGCCGCGACGACCGTCGACGATATCTGCGATGCGGCGGGTGTCAGCAAGGGCAGCTTCTTTCATCACTTCGCCAGCAAGGACGAACTGGGCGTCGCCGCCATCGAGGCTTTCTCGGACATGGCCGACCGGCTGTTCACCACCGCGCCCTATACGCAGTTCGCCGATCCGCGCGATCGCGTGTTCGGCTACATCGACATGCGCACCGCGATGATCCAGGGCGATGTCGTCAACTTCACCTGCCTGATGGGGACGACGGTCCAGGAGGCCTACAACACGCACCCCGATCTGCGCGCCGCCTGCGACCGGGGCATGACCTTGCACATCGCCATGCTGGAACGCGACATCGCGGCCGCCAAGACGGCCTACGCCCCCGATGCACTGTGGAGCCCCGAGGGCGTCGCTTATTTCATCCAAGCGACACTCCAGGGCGCCTTCATCTACGCCAAGGTGAAGCAGAGCCCCGAGATCGCTGCCGGGTGCCTCGCCCATGTGCGCAGCTATCTCGAAATGCTGCTCGGCCCCCATTCGAACTGATGCTTCGAATCGACTGATCACACCGTACCGATCCAGGGAGAGAGTGAGATGAACGCCATGCCCGCCGCCCCCGTCACCGATCGCGATCTCGTGCTGACGCGCATCATCGATGTGCCGCGCGAAAAACTGTACCGCTGCTGGACCGAACCGGACCTGATGAAGCAATGGTTCGCGCCGCGGCCCTATACGACGCCGGTCGTCGAAACCGATGTCCGTGTCGGCGGCGCGTCCTTCGTGAAGATGCAGGGTCCCGACGGGCAGGAGATTCCGTGCCCGGGCGTCTATCTCGACGTCGTGAAGAACGAGCGTCTGGTCTTCACCGACGCCTACACCGCGGCCTGGCAGCCCAACGCGAAGCCGTTCATGACCGTGATCCTGACCTTCGAGGATCTCGGCGGTGGCAAGACCAGATACACCGCCCTGGTGCGCCACTGGACGGTGGAAGACCGCGAGACCCACGAGAAGATGGGTTTCGAAAAAGGCTGGGGCATCTGCGCCGACCAGCTCGCCGCGCTCGCGGCGACACTCTGATCACGAGAACAGAATCATGGGTCCGATCACGCCGTTCCTGACCTTCGACGGCAAGGCCGAAGAGGCCACGACGTTTTATACGTCCGTCTTTCCCTCGGCAAAGATCGTCGAGACCTATCGCTACGGCGATGCCGGGCCGGGACCGAAGGGCGCCGTGATGATGACCGCCATCGAGCTTCTCGGTCAGCGCTTCTTCGTGCTCAACGGGCCGAAGTCGGAGTCCTCGTTCATGGTCTCGCTCTTCGTCGCGTGCGAAGACCAGGCCGAGGTCGACCGTCTGTGGGACAGGCTGACCGCCGACGGCGGCAAGCCGGTCGCCTGCGGCTGGCTGACCGACAAATACGGCGTCGCCTGGCAGATCGTGCCGAAGATCCTGCCCGCGCTGATCCAGGACAAGGACGCGGCCAAATCCGCCCGTGTGATGAAGGCGATGATGGGCATGGTGAAGCTCGACATCGCCGAACTCGAACGCGCCGCCAAAGGCTGACCCACCAACCGGGGAGAGACCGTCATGATGCAACACGCTGTCGTATCGCGCGAAGACTGGCTTCAGGCCCGCCGCGCACTACTTGCGAGAGAGAAAGAGGCGACCCATCTGCGCGATGCCGTCAACGCCGAACGGCTCGCGCTGCCTTGGGTGAAGGTCGAGAAGGCGTACCGCTTCGCCACGACTGAGGGCGCGAAGACACTCGCCGACCTGTTCGCCGGGCGCAGCCAGTTGATCGTCTATCACTTCATGCTGGGCCCGGGCTGGAGCGCCGGCTGCCCCGGCTGTTCGTTCCTCGCCGATCACGTAGATGGCGCGCTCGTTCATCTCAATCATCACGACGTGACATTGACTGCCGTTTCGCGCGCGCCGCTCGCGGAGATCGCCGCCTATAAGAAGCGCATGGGCTGGCATTTTCCCTGGGTGTCGTCCTTCGAGAGCGACTTCAATTTCGACTATCACGTCTCCTTCACCCCGGAAGACCTGGCGAAGGGAACGGTCGATTACAATTTCACGCAGATCGACGCGAAACAGGCCAATG
>CAZNZI010000023.1:0-2074 GCA_964577475.1 uncultured Rhodospirillaceae bacterium | reverse complement strand
CTTCAGCTCTTCGAGCCGCGGCGGGTTGACGATGTCGTAACGGTGCAAGGCATCGTCGACCGTCTTCGAGGTGATCGCCCGCCACACCACGAGCGCCTGCTGGCGGTCGTAATAGGGCCCGTAGACCTCCAATTTCTGGCCGTTCGCGATCTTATGGAAGGACGTGTCGGCATATTCGCCGCCAGCCACGAACCATTCCTCGGCCGAATCCTCCTCGATGGCCCGCACATAGTAGCGGATCATGCAGTTGTCGACCGATTTGGCCGAGAGCGACCGCCACATGGTCATGGCCTCGTCGTGGGATAGAGGCCCGAAGCGCTGCTGGACGGTTCCGGAGGCCAAGGTGGTAAAGCTGGTATCGGCGTATTCGCCGCCAATGACGTTATAATGGGTATCGGCCATTCTGCCCCCAGAGGTTGTACCCCATTTTTATCGAATATCGGCCGTTCCCGCAATTGTTGGACGGGCGGTCCGAAGGCATTAAACTTATGCGAATGTTCCAACCGATTCATATCATTGGCGGCGGCCTGGCGGGTAGCGAAGCGGCCTGGCAATTGGTCAACGCCGGCATCCCTGTCATCCTTCACGAGATGCGGCCCGTGACCGGCACCCAGGCCCATGTGACCGACCGTCTGGCCGAACTGGTCTGCTCGAATTCCTTCCGCTCCGACGATGCCGACTATAACGCGGTCGGCCTTCTCCACGATGAGATGCGCCGCCTCGGCTCGCTGATCATGACGGCCGCCGACAAGCACCGGGTACCGGCCGGCGGCGCGCTGGCCGTGGATCGGGATGGGTTCTCGGTGGCGGTCGAAGAGACCTTGCTCAGCCATCCCCTCGTCACCCTGGTCCGCGAGGAAATCCCGGGCCTGCCGCCCCAGGACTGGGACTCGGTGATCATCGCCACCGGACCGCTGACCGCGCCGCGCCTGGCGGAGGGCATCGCGGCGTTGACCGGCAGCGAGTCGCTCGCCTTCTTCGACGCCATCGCGCCGATCGTGGTGAAGGAGAGCGTCGATTTCACCAAAGCCTGGTTCCAGTCGCGCTATGACAAGGGCGAAGGCACCGATTACATCAACCTGCCGCTCAACCGCGACGAATACGAAGCCTTTGTCGATGCGGTGCTGGCCGGTGATCGGCATCTGCCCAAGGAGTGGGAGGGCACGCCCTTCTTCGAAGGCTGTCTGCCGATCGAAGTGATGGCCGAGCGTGGCCGCCGCACCCTGGCCTTCGGGCCGATGAAGCCAGTCGGATTGCGCAACCCGCACACCGAGGGCAAGCGCTGCTACGCGATCGCCCAACTGCGCCAGGACAACAAGCTGGGCACGCTCTACAACATGGTCGGCTTCCAGACGATGCTGAAGCATGGCGAGCAGACACGCATCTTCCGCACCCTGCCCGGCCTTGAGAACGCCGAGTTCGCGCGGCTCGGCGGGATGCACCGCAATACTTTCCTCAACAGTCCGCGCCTGCTCGATCAGACCCTGCGGTTGAAGGTACGGCCGGGCTTGCGCTTCGCCGGACAGATCACAGGCTGCGAGGGCTATGTGGAAAGTGCGAGCATCGGCTTGCTGGCCGGCCGCTTCGCCGCCGCTGAGCGTCTGGGCCGTGCACCGGCGCTGCCGCCGCAGACGACGGCCATCGGCGCCCTGCTCGCCCATATCACCGGCGGCGCGCTGGAAGCGTCGTTCCAGCCGATGAACGTGACCTTCGCCCTTTTCCCGGAACTGCCGGAAGTCAAAGACGAGGGCGGCCGGCCGATCCGGGGTCGCGACCGCAAGAAGCTCTATTCGGCGCGGGCGAAGGCCGATCTCGGAGCTTGGATCGCCGAAACCGGCGGCACGCTGCAGGCGGCTCAGTAACCGGTCGTTAGGGCGCGGAAGGCCAGCTTCAGCATTGGCGGGCGCACCGCGCCCCAGCCGATATCGAACAGGTTGAAGCGTGCTGCCCGCAGCCGCGCGAGATAGGTCTCACCCAGTTGCACGACGAGCAGCGGCGAACGGGCGCGACGGGGCAGATCGTTCTGCAACATCCGCGCGTCAGTGAAATGCTGCTTGGCGCGGTCGGCTATGAT
>CAZNZI010000022.1:0-6440 GCA_964577475.1 uncultured Rhodospirillaceae bacterium | reverse complement strand
CGAAGGGCGAGCGCACCGGCGGCTCGGTGCCCGGTGGGCGCGACGGTGCCAGCGGCTTGGGCGGATCGGGTTCGGCTTCGGGCGCCTGCCGCAGAAAATTGGGAAGCGGTCCCGCCTCGACGGGTGGCGCTGTCGCAAGCGCCGGTTTGACGGGTGCCGTCTGCGGCGAGGCCAGGCGCCACACCGTGTTGCCGGTCGTCTCGCCGCGCGCGGCCCGGAAGTCGTCTTCGATCGTCTCGGCGCCGCCATCGACGTCAAAGCCGTTATGGACCAGATCGTACCAGCAGCCTTCACTCGACGGCCGGTGCGTCTTCCAGCCGCAGACGATCAGCCGGTCGGCGGCGCGGGTCAGCGCGACATAGAGCAGGCGGCGGTATTCCTGCATCTGCGTGGCGTCATCGCGATCCTTCGCGTCGCGTCCGATGGGATCGAGATCGTCCGCGCGCGGTGCCCAGAGCGGAATCTCCGCATCCTGCCCTCTCAGCCAGAAAAGTTGCGGTCCCTGATGGCGCGGCACCTGGGTCGTGTCGGCGAGGATCACCACCGGTGCCTCGAGGCCCTTGGCGCCGTGCACGGTCATGATGCGCACCGCGCCGGCGGCGATGTCGAGGTCGCGCTTGATCTCCTCGCCGCCGCGTTCGATCCAGGCGAGAAAGCCCTGCAGCGATGGCGGGTGCAGCCGCTCGTAGCCGAGCGTGAGCGCCATGAATTCGTCGATCGCGTCTTCGGCCTCGACGCCCAGCCGCGCCAGCAGCTTCGCCTTGCCGCCATGGGTCAGGATACGCGCATACAGGTCGTGGGGCGGCACGCTGTCGGCGACGGCCAGCAATTCGGACAGCGCGGCATGCGCGGCGGCGAAAGGCGCCTCGCCCGCCTCGGCGCGCTGACGGAGCGCCTCCCACAGACGGCCATGCTCGGGCCGGTTCCAGGCCAGCGTGAACAGTTCGTCTTCGCTGAGCCCGATCAGGGGGCCTTTCAGCACGGCGGCGAGCGTCAAATCGTCCTCGGGCAACAGCAGCACATTGCCCAGCGCCATCAGATCCATCACCGCCAACTGTTCGGTCAGGATCATGCGGTCGGTGCCGGCCACCGGCACGTCGAGCGCCTTCAACTGGCGCACCAGCGCATCGACGAACGGTGTCCGCCGCCGCACCAGCACCAGGATGTCGCCGGGCTTGACCGGCGTGCCATGCGCCTCGATACGCTCGCGGTCGAGCATGGCGCGGATGCGATGCGCGACCAGCTTGGCCAGGCGGCCTTGCGGATCGTCGCCCTTGACGCGCTGGGTCGGCGGCTGCCAGGCGGCGATCTCTTCCATCGGACGCGGATCGACGGTCGGCCATAACTCGACCAGCCCCCCCGTGCCCTCGCGCGCGGCGCGGTGCTCGATCGGCTGGCCCAGCTCGGCCACACCGTCCCGCGCCGCATCTTGCGCGAAGACGAGATCGACGGCGCGCAACACGGCGGGCGTCGAGCGGAAGGACGTATCCAGCACCACCGGCTCCCAGCGCGCATTCGCTTCCGGCACGGCTTTCGCAAAGCGGTCGCGCATGGCCGGGAACTGGGTCGGATCGGCGCGCTGGAAACCGAAGATCGACTGCTTGATGTCGCCCACCGCGAAGATGGTCCGCGCGCCTTGCGTCTCGGCGCCGCTGCCGGCAAAGAACTCGGTGGTCAGGCGCTGCACCACGGCCCATTGCTCGGGGTTGGTGTCCTGTGCCTCGTCGATCAGCACATGGTCGATGCCCTGGTCGAGCTTGTAATGCACCCAGGCCGGCGCGCTGTCGTCGAGCAGGCGCAGGGCGTGGATGATCAGATCGTCGTAGTCGAGCAGGGCGCGCTCGGCCTTGTGGGCGCGATAGTCTTCGAGCTGCGTGCCCGCCAGGGTCAGAAGCGCCTCGGTCGCCGTCGCCGTGCGCGCGGCGCGGCGGCGGGTGTTGACGGCCACCAACCGTTCCGCCTCGGCCGACAGGATCGCCAGAGTGCCCGGGAACTTTTTCTCGACGCCTTGCGTACAGGGCTTCGCGAAGGGCTCGCCCTTCTGGGTCAGGAAGGCGCCACACCAATCGTCGAGCAGCGCGGGGCGGTCTTCGGCGGGGGCCGTCAGAAACGGCGTCATCGCCACGGCTTTTTTGAGATCGGTCGTCGCGCCTTCATTCAACGCCGACAGCGCGCCCCGCAATCCGCCCAGATCGAAAGCGATGTCCTGGCCGGCGGCTTCGATCACGCGCGCCTCGGTCTCGCCCGGCCCGATGCCCAGCCGGCGCCGCAATTCGGTACCGGCGCCTTCCAATGAACCGAAGCGATCGACGATCTGCGCCACGCGGCCCCGTTCGCGCGCCAGTGCGTTCATCAGGTCGGCGAAGGTGTCCTCGCTGGCGACGGCCGTGACGCAGGACAAGGCATTGGCGAGTCGCGTATCGGTTCCGGTGCGGGCGCGGGCCAGCATCGCCTCGCGGGCCGCCGTCATCAGCTCGGCCGCGTCGCGCTCCTCCATCACCTGGAAATGGGGCGGCACCCTGGCTTCGAGCGGGAAGCGGCGCAGCAGGGATTGGCAGAAGCCATGGATCGTCTCGATCGCCAGCCCGCCCGGCGCGTCGAGCACGGCGGCGAACAAGCGGCGTGCGCGCCGCATCATCGCGTCATTGGGTTCGACGCCGAACAGGCGCGTCAGCTCTTCGCGCAAGGTTGTATCGTCGGTGCTGGCCCAGCGTGACAGCCGCTTAGCCAGACGGTTGCCCATCTCCGCCGCCGCCGCGCGGGTGAAGGTCAGGCACAGCAAGCTCGATGGCCGCTTGCCCGCCAGCAGCAGGCGCAGCACGCGGTTGGTGAGCACAGTGGTCTTGCCCGAACCGGCTGAGGCGGCCACCCAGGCCGACACTTCCGGATCGGCGGCGCGGCGCTGCAATTCATCGGGCGAGCGGGGGCGCAGGCTCATGTCTCGCCCTCGTCCGACGCCCACTCCTTGACCCGAGCCAGATGAAGATAGTCGGAGTACCGCGGCACATAGGCCGGGTGTGGCCGCGCCTGGTAGGCGGTGGCGGGGTCGTCGAAGGCCGTCACCAGCGCCGTCAATCCTTCGCGCGCCTCTTGAATAAGATCGGCCGCGGATTTTTCCTTGCCCGCCGTGCGTTCCTCGCCCGGTTTCACGCCGCCCGACAGGCGCCAGTACAGCAGCGCGGACACGGTGCCGGAGGGCAGATCCTTGAACCCGCCGTCGCTGGCGATCGCGCCCTCCAGCGGCAATTGCGGCGCGAACCCGGCTTCGACCTCCTTCACGCTGGGCACGAGACCGGTCTTATAGTCGATCACGACCAGGCTTCCGTCGGTCTGACGGTCGATGCGGTCGGCCGTC
This sequence comes from uncultured Rhodospirillaceae bacterium, assembly GCA_964577475.1. Lineage (GTDB taxonomy): Bacteria > Pseudomonadota > Alphaproteobacteria > Rhodospirillales > Magnetospirillaceae > JASHSH01. The sequence goes on along the minus strand of CAZNZI010000022.1, from coordinate 3,085 downwards.
GCCTCGACCCTGAAGTCGCCGGCCGGTCCCGCGATGATGATCCCGCCCTTGATTTCCGTGTGGGCTTGCGCGAGCAGTTGGCGGCGCTCGGTCTCGCGCGCGATGAACCAGCGGGCGATGCGCTGGAATTTCGGCCACCAGAAGGCCCAGACGCCTGGCCGCGCCAGTGCCGCGCCGAAGGCTGCTTCGCCCTGTGCGAGCAACTGCACTTCCGCATCGCGCGGCAAGGTTCCGTTCGGATAGAGGCGCAGGAACCCGTCGAAGGCCTTATGCACCACGGTCCCATATTCCGCCGCATCGGGATCGGCATCGATCGGGTCGAGCGCACGCAGCCGGAGGATCCGTTGTGCGTAGAGCGCATAAGGGTCGCGGCGCCAGAGTTCGATGGCGGTGACGGGCAGGGTGCGCGGGCGAGCGGCGAGCGGCGGCTTCGGCGCGGGGGGCGTCGGTGTTTCTTGCGGTGCCGCGGGCCGGTCCATCGTTTCGTTCCAGACCAGCCAGCGTTTATCGCGTGGGACTTCGTCCAAGCCGCAGGCGGCGAGTACTGCATCGAGGCGCATCAGCCAGCGCGAGGGCACAGTTGGTGTGCCGCCGACCCGTTCGGCGCGGGTCAGCACAACCTCGGGTGCCGCGGCGGCCTGGGCGAAGTCGTGGGCGGCGAGGCCGATGCGCCGTTCGGGCGCGGGCAGGCCGAAGCGGACGCGCATCGGCCGGCTCATCCACGGATCGGCCACGGTTTCCGCCGGCCACGTCCCTTCGTTGAGCCCGCCCAGGATCAAGACGTCGGCCTGCTGCAACCGCGCTTCGAGCGGACCCCAGATGGCGAGGCGCGGATGCTTGCCCCAGGCGGGGCGCACGACCGGATCGCGCATCAGGGTGCGCAGCAAGCCGGGATAGCCTGCGCCCATGATCGGCGGCAGGACGTCGCGGTCGGCCGCTTCGGCCAGTTCGAGCACGAAGGACGAGGCCGTCGCACCCGCATCGCCGGCCCAGAGCCGCGCCGCGCCGTCGTTCTCATGATCGGCGGCCAGCGCTTCGGCGGTCGCAATATGGGCTTCCAGAATGGCACGCAACGGCGCGGGTTTCGCCAATGCCGCTACGAGGGGCGCCGTGATCTTCTCCAGCCGCGCCAGCCAGGCATCGAGGTCGCGCCGATCCTTCTCCTGGGCCAGCGCGCGCAGACCGGCGATGCCCGGCGCGGGTCGCGCGCCGCGCAGGATGTCGCGATCGAGCCGGCGCACCATGCGCCGGAACACGGCTGGCTCCATCCCGCCAGCGGCCAGCGGATGTTTGAGCGCGCTCAGGGTCGCATGCGGCGCGAAGTCTTCAGCCACCATCAGCGCCGTCAATTGCAGGAACGTGCCGGGTTCGGTCAGGACCAGCGGCGTGCCGGCCGAGTCGTCGATCTCGATGCCGAAGCGGCGGAGTGCGGCGGCCACGCGCCGCGCCAATTCCCGGTCGGGCGTGACGAGTGCGGCGGTACGGCTCGGTTCTTCGAGCGCTGCGCGCAGGCGCAGGGCGATCACCGCCGCTTCGTCTTGCGGCCCGGGGCAATCGACGCGCGTGAGGCCTGCGATCGTAGCGTTCATCGCCTCAGGCTCGAGGTCACGCCAGGCATCGGTGGTGGCCGCCGGCCGCATCGCCTCGGCGATCAGTCCTGCGCGCGCGGTGTCGGCGGTGCCGGGCCACAGCGGTACCTGGCGCGGTTCCAGGTTCACTGCCTCCAACAGCCGGTGCAGGCCCCATTGCGGATGGCTCTCGTCGATGGCCGCGCGGCTGTCCTCGTCCATCGCGCGGTCGAGGCCCGGCAGGATCAGGCGGCCCCGCGGCAGGTTGGCGACCACGGTCAGTAGCCGCCGTGTCGCCGGAATGCTGCCGGTCGAACCGGCGGCGATCACCGGAAAATCGGGTGGCGCCTTGGTCCAAGCGTCCGCCTGCATCGCCAGCAACAGCCCGCGCCGCGCGGCGGGATCGATGGCGCCTTCGCCTTTCACGATGCGCGGCCAGTGCTCGGTCAGCAGCTTCAGGAATTCGAGCGTGACCTGCCAGTGTTCCGCATAGTCGTCGGGCACCAGGGTCTGCAACCGGTTGAGCGTCAGTTCCTCGATCTGCACCTGGTCGAGCAGCCGCGCCAGTTCCTCGGCCAGCGGCACCGCCTGCTCCGCCGTGCGCGCACCGCCTTGCGAGGCATCGAGCTGCATGATCAGCCGCGCCAGAAGCAGGCGGCGGCGCAAGGGCGCGATGGCGGGCGGCAGATCGGCGGCGGCCTCATCGGCCAGCGCCGGGTCGTCGTCATCCACATCGCCCAGCGGCCGCATACGGGGCAGCAACAGCGGCGTACCGTTGGATTGAGCCAGGAACGCCTCGCGCAGCGCGCGCACGGCGCGCCGCGTCGGCAGCAGGATCAGCATCGCCGACAAGGCCAGCGGATCACCCGCAGTCTCGGCCAGCACCTGCCGCGCCAGCGCCGCGACGAAATTCTCGCCGGTGGGAATGGTGAAGACGGCCGGCGCGCGGCTCACGCCTAACCTTTCCGCGAGTCGCTGATTTCGCGCGCGGCGCGCGCGGTGAACCAGGCTTCCGCCTCGGTCAGCGCCTGGGGCGTGCCGATATGCAGCCAGTCGCCGTCATGGATCACGCCATGCAGCCGCCCCGCCGCCTGTGCGCGGTCATAGAGGATGTTGAGCGAAAACGCCCCTTTCGGTGCACCCTGGAACAGGCGCGGATGCAGGATCTGCACGCCGGTGAAGACATGCGCGGCTTTCTCGTCTTTCGCGCGGCGGCGCAACGCGCCATCGGGCTGGCAATGGAAGTCGCCGGCCCCGTCATAGCCGAACGCCTGTCCGACCGGCACCACCAGCAGCAGCGCATCCATCCGCGCATCGTCCCAGGTTTCGGCCAGACGGGCGAGCGCCGGCCGCGCACCGTCAATCCAGATGATGTCGGCGTTGCAGACGAAGAAGGCCTTCTCGCCCAGCAGCGGCAGTGCGTGGGCGACGCCACCGCCCGTCTCCAGCAGAACATCCTCATGCGAGATCGTGGTGTCCGGATGGTGCGCAAGATGCGCGGCGACTTGCTCGCCCAG
>CAZNZI010000021.1:0-3462 GCA_964577475.1 uncultured Rhodospirillaceae bacterium | reverse complement strand
CGCGGTCTTTCCCGTTTCCTTCAGATCGATATGGAAGCGGGTGCCTTTGCCCATCTCGGTTTCGAACGAGATCTGGCCCTCGTGATATTTGATGATCGCATCGACGATGGAAAGCCCCAGGCCCGAGCCGCCCTTGCGGCGCGCGTCGCTCGAATCCGATTGCGAGAAGGGCTTGAACATCTTGGCGTGGAAGGCGGCCGGAATGCCTTCGCCATGGTCCTCGACCGTGATCCGCAGCCAGGGCGACCGCCGTTCGAGGGATACGTCGACGGTCTGGCCCGGCTTCGAGTATTTGATCGCGTTCGACAGGAGATTGTTCATCACCTGCACCAGCCGCTCGGCATCGGCATGGGCATGGACGCCGACGACATTGGTGCTCAGTTTGATCTCGACGCCGTGCCGCGCGCCGAAGGGGCGGTTGGCTTCCACCGCATCCTCGAGCAGGGGCGCCAGGCTGACATCGGCCATGTGATAGATCATGCGCCCCGCGGCGATGCGCTGCACGTCGAGCAGGTCGTCGACCAGATGGGCCAGGCGCTCGCTGTTGCGGGTCGCGACTTCGAGCAGATGACGCACCTTCTCGGAAACCTCGGCGCCGAGGCTGGCCGCCGCCAGCGCCAGCGCGCCGCGGATCGAGGTGAGCGGTGTGCGCAATTCGTGGCTGACGGTGGACACGAACTCGTCCTTGGCCTGCTCCAGCAGTTTCTGGTCGGTGATGTCCTGGATCGTCACGATGGCCAGGTTGATGACGCCGTCGGCGTCGCGGATGAATTCCTGATGACGCTTGACCCAGGCCATCGAACCGTCGGCGTGAATGACGCGCAGATCCTCGGGCGGAATCTCCTGCCCGGTCGTCGCAGCCTTCATGCCGTCGCGGATCTTCTGGCGGTCGTCGGGATGGAACGCGGCGATGACCGCCTCGGCTCCATAGGGCGCCCCCGCCGGATCGAGCCCGATCAACCGGTGATACTCGTCGGAACGCGCGGTCTTGCCGGTCTTGAGATCGATTTCGGCGCTGCCGATGCGGCCAATGCGCTGGGCGAAGACCAGCCGGTCGCGGCCATGACGCAGCTCGCTCTCCATCAGGACGCGCTCGGTGACGTCCTGCATGGTCATGATGGCCAGATGGAGGTTGCCGTTGGCGTCGCGGATGAATTTCTGATCGCGCCGGACCCAGGTGATCGATCCGTCGGCATGAAGGACGCGCGACTCGCTCGGCGGGATATCCTTGCCACTCATTCCCGCGTTCATCTCGGCGCGGATTTTTGCCCGGTCGTCGGGATGGAAAGCGCCGACGATGTCGTCGGCGGTATAGGGTCCTTTGGCCGGATCGAGACCCAGCAGACGGTGATACTCCTCGGAGCGCGATATCTGGCCGGCTTTGAGATCCATCTCGGCGCTGCCGATGCGGCCGATGCGCTGGGCGAAGACCATGCGGTCGTGGCCGCGCCGCAATTCGCTTTCCATCGCCATGCGCTCGGTGACGTCCTGCTCGACGGTGATCAATCCGATCGGCCGGCCGTTGGGGTCGCGAAGCTGCTCGGCCTCGCGGTGAATCCAACGGATGGACCCGTCGGCGCGGACGATCCGGAATTCATGCGACCGCCCGGGCATGCCGCCTTCGTATTGCTCGCGGATCGCGGGAATCAGGTGCCGGTCATCGGGGTGCAGATAGGTGAAGAAGGTCTCGAGATCGGCGGGCCCATCCTTGGGATCGCGGCCATAGATAGCGTAAAGCTCGTCGGACCAGGTGGCCTGCATCGTCGTCAGGTCGACATCGACGCTGCCGATCTTGCCCATCTGCTGCGCGCGCTTGAGACTGGCATAGCCTTGCCGCAACTCGGTCTCCATATGCACGCGCTCGGTGATGTCCTGCAGCGTGATCAGAATCGTGTTGGGGCCACCGGTCGGCGAGGGCAGCAGTTCCGCCTCGCGGCGCAGCCAGCGCCATTTCCCGTCGGCGGCGAGGATGCGGTATTCGTCGGGCTCGAGGTTCCGGCCGGCCTGGCTCATCACCACCGAGTCGTCCACCTTCGCCTTGTCGTCGGGATGGATCAGCGCGCGGAAGGCGGTCCAGTCGGCCGGGCCCTGACCCTGCGGGAAGCCGAGCAGTTCGGGAATGCCGCTGCTCCACAGCGGCAGGCCGGTCGTGAGATCCATCTCGACACTGGCCATCTTCGTCATCCGCCGCGCATGCAGCAGGCGTTCGCGGCTCTTGATCAACTGGCGGTTGGCGTCTTCCTGCGCCAGGACCAGGAAGCCGAAACCATTGACCAGCATGAAGACGACCATGGCGCCGGTGATCAGCGCCTGCGGGATCACGCGCGGGATCAAGGATGCGTCGCTGTCGATCACCCCATAACCCGCACGCATCAGCACGACGAAGGCGATCGCCAGATAGGTGACGCCCAGGATGTGGCCCAGCAAGGTCGACCGGCGCCAGCGCCAGGCGAAGGCGAGGCCGGTGCCGCCCAGCAGAACCGACAGGATCGCCGTGAACAAGGTGATGCGGGCATGTTCTGAAATGCCGATGATGAAGGCGATCCAGAACACGGCCAGCAGGGCCGCCGCGATGGCCGGCACCAGCCGGCGGCCGACGGGAAGCTTGAGATAGGTCGCGACGGCGGCGAACTCGAAAGCGAAACCGGCGATCAGCGCGGTATCGGCGGCGCCGATCGCCACGGGCTCCGGAATCGAGCCGCGCAGCGCGAGGCAGAGGAAGCCGAAGCCTTCGAGAAATTTGGCCAGCGCCCAGGTCCGTCCCGACCGGGTCAAGCCGTTCGATTGATCGAACGCCAACAGCAGCAACGCCAGCACCGCATTGCCGATACCTAAGACCAGAATCAGGGTCCGTGGATCGATCACGCCGGTAATGGTGTCACCCCCCGAATATCGACGATATAAGGGTTTATACTGCGGGGCGCCCCCATCGCAGACAATAGCGAAAATGGTAAAAGACTAAGGCAATTGCACTCTCTGGTTGCGGCATTGCAACCGGGATGATGCCCTCAGTCGACGAACTGGTCGGGAGCGACCGGCTGGATCAGGACGGTCTCGTCGCCCGGGGCGGGCAGGCGCATGGGGGCCCCCGCGGCCCGGCTGCCGGAGACGAAGATCTGGGGGGCGTCGAAAATGAAACTCTGCATATTGTCGAGGAACATGCCGCAGGCGCGGCTGTAGCTCGAGCCGGTGGCGAAGGCGAGGCGGAAATTGCCCTCGGGGATGCCGGCCAGAATGGCGTCCTGCCCGGCGGCGACATAGAGCGCGAGCAGGGTCTGGCCGCCGCTGGTCTTCAGGCGCACCACGGCGTCGGCACCCGTATCGTTGGTGACGGTTGCACGGTGATTGCCGCCGGTCCGGCGCAGCAGCACGTCGCCGCTTTTCGGCGTCTCGCCGCGATTGTTTTCGCACCAGTGGCGCTTGGGCTCCTCGCCCGCGCCGGCGAACAGGTAGCGCGCGGGA
>CAZNZI010000020.1:0-1711 GCA_964577475.1 uncultured Rhodospirillaceae bacterium | reverse complement strand
ACCGGCTTCCCCATCGCGCCCGCCAAATGGGCGACCGATGTGTCGACGCTGATGACGAGATCGAGATGCGCGATCAGCCCAGCCGTATCGGCGAAGTCCTTGATCCGCGCGGTGCGATCGATGACCGATGGATGATCTCTGACTTGCGCCGCGGCCGGCCCGATCTGCAAGCTGAAGAATTGCGCACCCGGGAATTTCAAGAACGGCGCATAGGCTTCGAGCGATACGCTGCGCCGCCGGTCGATCACATTGCTTTCGATGTCATAGTGGCGCGCATCGCCCGCCCAGACGAGGCCGACGCGCGGCCCCGCAAATTCAGTCGTCACGTCATTCCACGGCGTCACCAGATCGACGGCGGGCCGGATGTAGGGAATGTTGGCCGGGATCGTTTCAAGCGTCGTGCCGAATGCGAGCGGCAGACTCATCAGCGGGCAATGCAGGTCGAACTCGGGCAGCGGCTGGCCGCGCGGCACGACAGCCGCAATGCCGTCGATGCCCGCCATCAGCCGCGCCGCCGCCGGCTGACATTCAAGGATAACGCGCGCGCCACGCTCGGCCAGCAGCGGCGCATAACGGACGAACTGGAACGTATCGCCGAAACCTTGTTCCGTGTGGATCAGGATCGTCTTGCCTTGTAGCGGCTCGCCCTGCCAGCGCGGCTGCGCGAAATTGCGTTGCCGTTCCCGCGCGCGGCGCGTCCCCCAGCGCGCTTCGTATTTCGCCCAGCCCTCGGCAAGGCGTCCGAGATGGAGCAGAGCCACGCCCTGATGGAACACGAGATCGGGATCGCCGGGTGCCAAGGCTTCAGCAGCGACGAATTCACCCAGCGCCTCGTGCACGCGGCCTCGCCCCATCAGGATCAGGCCGAGATTGCTGCGGCTGGCGGCCGAGTCTTGCATTGAGAGCGCGCGACGGCTTTGTGCTTCGGCCTGTTCCAGTTTACCGAGATCCTTCAGGATCAACGCATGGTTGCTGACGATCGGTGCGTCGCTGGGCGCGGTCTCCATCGCCCGGCGATAGGCGGCCTCCGCCTCGTCGAGCCTGTTCAATTCGCGCAGCATATTGGCGAGGTTGTTCAATGCCGGGAACAGACTCGGATCGCGGCGCAGGACCTCGCGATAAAGCATGGCTGCGTCCTCGTGCCGCCGCATGGCCGCGAGTCCGTTGCCGGCCTCGAACAATTCGTCTTCGGTCGCCGCCGGCACTTCGGCCAGGCCGCGGTAGATACTGCCCGCCTCGTCCGTGCGGCCGAGCGCGGCGAGCGCTCTTGCGACACCGAGATAAAGGGGAATCGCGGCGGGCCGCAATTGCTGGGCGCGCACCCAGAGCTCGAGTGACTCCTGCGCCTGCCCTTGGCTCAGCAAAAGCCCCGCGAGATTCGCCAGTGCCTCTACGAAGTTGGACCGCAGAGCCACCGCCTTCCGGTAGGCCGAGATTGCTTCGTCGGGTTTCGACTCGCGCAGCGCATTGCCGAGGCCGAATACGGCTTCCGGAATGTTCGCGTTCAGCGCCAGTGCGCGGCGGTAGGACGCGGCGGCATCATCTGCGCGGCCGGCGCCCATCTGGGCATTACCGAGATTGACGAAGGCACCCGGCTGTTTGTCGTCGAGCGTCAGTGCCAGTTCGATCAGATCGGCCGCCTTGTCGAACTGCCCGCGCTGCGACGCGATCACACCGGTCAGGTGGCGGGCGTCAAAGTGGCCCGGACGCT
>CAZNZI010000019.1:0-5170 GCA_964577475.1 uncultured Rhodospirillaceae bacterium | reverse complement strand
AAGACTCGGACGAATGGATCATCCGCGAGCAGATCGACTATATCGAACCGGTCAAGATCGAAACCGGCTTGCTGAAGCTGTTCGAGAGTTTCCGCACCAATAAGACCGCGACCTTCTTCCCGGTGGTCGACGCCATGCGCGTGCCGGTTGGCATCGTGCGCGAGCAGGACCTCAAGGATTACACCTATGCCCACTATGGCCGATCGCTGATCGAGAATCGTTCGCTGGGCCGGCGCTTGCAGCAATTCGTGGTCAAGTGCCCGATCGCCGACATCAACACCGACGCCGAAAAGATTCTGCAGAACTTCGCCGCGGAGAAGGCGTCGGAGGGGATCATCATCGTCGAGGACATGAAGTATATCGGCTTCCTGTCGGCCGACGCCTTGCTGCGTGTTCTGAACGACAAGAAGATCGCGGCTGCCCGCGACCAGAGCCCGCTGACCAAGCTGCCGGGCAACGGTGCGATCCATGATTACGTGGGACGCGCGCTGGAAGATGTGGAGCGGCCTTATACGCTCTGCTACCTCGACTTCGACAACTTCAAGCCGTTCAACGATCGCTACGGCTTTCGCGTCGGCGACCGTGCCATCCTGATGTTTTCCGAGATGATGCAGAAGACGCTGAGCTTCGACGGCGCCTTCATCGGCCATGTCGGCGGCGACGATTTCTTTTTCGCACTGGCCGGCTGGCAGGACACCGAGGGGCCGCGGACGATCATCAAGAACCTGATCGACACCTTCACCCAGGAGGCGGCCAGTCTCTATGACGACGAGGTCCGCCGCCAGGGCTATATCGTCGCGACCGACCGGCTAGGCGAACAGCGCCAGTTCCCGCTGCTGAGCGTCAGTGCCGCGCTGCTGCACCTGACCGCGCCGCGCGGCACTCTGTCCGCCGATGATCTGTCGCGCACCATCGCGATGCTCAAGCACGAAGCCAAGCATTCGCCGGAACGCATCTGCGCGACGGTCCAGTCCGGGCAGGTCTCGAAGAACGCCGGCGAGCCTGTCGCCGGCTGAACGTCAGGCGACTTTCGCCGGGATCGGGCAGGTCACGCCCGTGCCGGCAAGCCCGCAATAGCCATTGGGATTCTTCGCCAGATATTGCTGGTGATAGTCCTCGGCGTAATAGAACGGCGGGGCGTCGGCGACCTCGGTGGTGACCGGCGGATAGCCGGCCTTCTTCAGGTTCGCCTCGTAATCCTTCTTCGATGCCTCGGCCTGCTGCTTCTGCTCGGGCGTCGTGGTGTAGATGGCCGAGCGGTACTGGGTGCCGACATCGTTGCCCTGGCGCATGCCCTGGGTCGGGTCATGGGCTTCCCAGAAGGTCTTCAGCAGATCGCCGAAGCCGATGACCTTGGGGTCATAGACCACCAGGACGACCTCGGTATGGCCGGTGAGGCCGCTGCAGACCTCCTCATAGGTCGGGTTCGGCGTCAGGCCGCCGGCATAGCCCACGGCGGTCGTGAAGACGCCCGGGAGCTTCCAGAACAGGCGCTCGGCGCCCCAGAAGCAGCCCAGGCCGACCACAACCTGTTCCAGCCCGGCGGGGAAGGGACCTCGTAAAGGCCGGTCATGGACGAAATGGCCGGTGGGGATGGGCATGGGGCGGCTGCGGCCGGGCAAGGCCTCATCCTGGGTCGGCAGGGCCGTCTTTTTCTTCAGCATGAAGACCATGGCTCATCTCCTCTGGGGTCAGGAGGAATCTAGTGCGGGACCGGCCCCAGGACAACCTGGCCGGCGGCCACGCCCTTAAGATCAGGCCTGTCTGGCCGAAAAGTTGCCGGCCCGCTCCAAAAGCATCCCCCGCACGGCATCCAGCACCCGCTGGACCGGCGCGCGGCGGTAGTCCCATTGCGGGTCAAGCTCGGGCGGATTGACGACCATGGTGGCATTGGCTTCGAACAGCAGGACCTCGCCCTTCGCATTGAGCCCGAAATCGATGCCGCCGTAATCGAGGCCCAGCGTCGCGACGATGGCCTCCAGGGCTGCCATCGCCTGGCCGCCGAGGGCCTTGGGCATGTTGGCCAGGAACGCCGCTTCCTCAGCCCGATGTTCGGGGTGGTCGGCCATCGCCGCCGAGAAGTAGTGGACCTTCCATTGATTGGCGATCGCCAGGTGCAGAGGATAGAGCTGGCCGTCGATCATCATCACCCGGTATTTCCGCCACAGCCCATCGGCACCGCGGGCATCCAGGTTTTCGATCGCCATGACGTAGGGCCCCGGCATGGTGGCCAGGACCGAGCCGAGCTGATCGCTGCGTTCGATCTGGTGGAAGTGACGGCCCGTGTGGAAGCCCGGCGCACGCAGCAGGAAGGGAAGCCGGAAGCCACGGCGCGCGAGCTCCGCCTCGGTGGCGGTGCTGAGCGGTAAAGTCTCGATTTGCGGGGCGCGCAGACCCTGGATCGATGCCAGACGCCGTGCGGTTTCAGCCCGGCCCGTGCCGACGATCCGCTCGGGCCGGTTGACCACCGGCGCCTTCGTGCGCGCGACGATCTTCTGGGCCGCCAGCAGCGCCTCCTGGTCAAGATCGGCGTCGCCGACCGTGTTGAAGACAATGCTGTGCGGCGGCAGCGGCGCATCGGGATCGACATAATCGGCGACGGCGACCGTCACGGCGAAACGGCGATTGTCGAGCAGGAACCGGGTCGGGATATTGCCGCCGCGCGCGCCCACCAGAACGAGCGCCGGAACGCCCGCACTTTCGCCGCGGAAGGGCAGGGGCACGATGGCCCGGCCGGTGAAGGCGGCGTCGCGGTGCTTGCGCGCCTCCACCTCGTCACCCGCCATGTTGAGGCAGTAGGAGAGGCCGCGATGGGCCTCGGCATGGCCGGGCGTGCTGCGCAGCGCGCGTTCGAAATGGGACCGGGCCTCGTCGCTCAACCCCTCGGCCAGCAGCAGGTTGCCGAGATTGACATGGCCGACGGGGTCGTCGGGATGGATGGCGACGGCTTGGGTATAGGCGGTGTGGGCGGCGCTGCGATAGCCGGTGTCGAGGAGCAGGGTGCCGAGATTGTTCAGCGCGCCGGCGTGGCCCGGATCGCGCGCCAGGAGGTCAAGATAGGCTTGGCGCGCCTCGGCCACCTGTCCGCGGTCCATGAAGGCGCAGGCTTGCGCAAAGCGCGTGGCGATGTCGTCGGTCGCTGGCATCAGCCCCAATCCGTCCCCATCCCCCGGTGTCTAGTAATGACTCAGCCGTGGCTCCCCCGCAAGGGAACCACGGCTTTGCCACATGCTTCCCCGACGAATTATGCCGCTTTGATGTCGGACAGGAACGCACCGACCAGCGATTTCAAAGCCTCCGACTGATTGGCCAGATCGCGGGCCGAGGCCAGGACCTGATGGGCCGCCGAGCCCGTATCGTTGGCGGCCTGGCTGACACCCGTGATATTGGCGCTGACCTCCTGCGTGCCGGTCGAGGCCTGTTCGACGTTGCGCGCGATTTCCTTGGTCGCCGCGCTCTGCTCTTCGACGGCCGAGGCGATGGTCGACGCGATGCCGTTGATCTCGCCGATGGTCTTGCCGATGGTCTTGATTGCGTCGACGGCGCTCTGGGTCGCCGATTGCACGCCGGTGATCTGGCCGCCGATCTCTTCGGTCGCCCGGGCGGTTTGGGTGGCGAGATTCTTCACTTCCGCCGCGACGACGGCAAAGCCCTTGCCGGCCTCACCGGCACGGGCGGCCTCAATGGTCGCGTTCAAGGCGAGCAGGTTGGTCTGATTCGCGATGTCGGTGATCAGCGCCACGACGGCTCCGATCTTCTGCGACGCTTCGGCCAATCCTTGGACCATCTGGTTGGCCTTTTCGGCCTCGCTGACGGCATTGGCTGCGATACGGCTGGACTGAGCCACCTGACGGCTGATCTCGGCGATCGAGGAGGAGAGCTCCTCGGTCGCGCTGGCCACGGTCTGCACGTTGGACGAGGCCTCTTCGGATGCCGCCGCGACGGCCGCCGACTGTTTGGTGGCCTCTTCGGCCGTCGCGGAGAGCGACTGGGCCGAGTGCTGCATCTGGCCCGACTGGGTCGATACCGTGTGGACGACGCCGCCGATCTTCGCCTCGAACGAGTCGGCCAGCCGGAGCATGGCGGCCCGCTTGTCGGCCTCAGCGCGCTGTTTCATCGCGTCCTGTTCGGTCCGGAGGCGCTCGCCTTCGATCATCTCGTCCTTGAAGACCTGGACCGCTGCGGCCATGTCGCCGATATCGTCCTTGCGGCCGGAACCGGGAATCGCGATCGACGTCTCGCCTTGGGCGAGGCGCGACATCGCGCCGGTCATGCCGCGCAACGGTGTAGCAATGGCGCGGCCCAGGAGGAATGCGACGGCCAGCGCGAGGATGGTGGCGATCACGGCGATTGCGACGACGATGTTGGAGATGCTTTTGCCGAAGGAGTCGAATTCGCCATCGTCGTTCTTGGCATCGGCGATCAAGGCGTCGCGCTCTGCCGTCATGGCATCGGCCAAAGCCGCCGCCTGTTCATCGATCTTGCCGTCGAGATCGCGGATCGCCGGGGTGACGCTGTCGGTCTTCTCCAACAGAGGCATCATTTCTTTTTCGAAGATGGCTATGAACTTGTTAAGGGCTTCTTGGCCTTTGGCTGCGTTCTTCTTCTGGGCGTCGTTGGTGGCTAGTTCGGCCATGTGTTTGAGCTTCTCGAGCGCTTCGGGCTTTTTTTCCGCCCAATCCTTGCGCGTCGTATCGAGCTCGCGGTTGATTTCGCCGTCGGCGATGATTTCGTAGAGTTCCGCGCCGATCGCGGCCGCCTCGGCGGCATCCTTGGCGGCGACAGCCGTCTCCGCGCCCTCATCCTGCATCACGCGCAGGCGTTCGATGGTCCAGTAGCCGATGCCGGCCAAAGCGAGGACCAGAACGATATTGATGATGGAACTCGCGAGGAGCTTCGCGGAAATCGAAAAACGACCAAACATGGTAGTCCCCTGTTGTCATCGCTGGCGGTTGAATTGCCGCACCGGTCAATTCCGTGCCGACGAAGTGGAACCGATTGAATCGCCCCTTCGTCGAGCCCATTCCTTCTAAGGAGGCCGTGTAAATGCGGGATGAGCCGAATTCGACAAAATGTGTCAGTCGATTGCCAATTTTGCACCGGATCGGCCCGTCCGGGGCCCGGCATCCAAGAACCGGTTGGCGGGTGTGAAAGCTGACGCTAATCTCTG
>CAZNZI010000018.1:0-26327 GCA_964577475.1 uncultured Rhodospirillaceae bacterium | reverse complement strand
GACCTGACCGCGCTCCTGTTCGCCCAGGGCTACAAGCGCGAAGAGTTCGTGGGGAAATAAGCGAGATTCTAAGAGGCGTCTGTCCGACCCCTCACCCTGTCCCTCTCCCGCAAGGGGAGAGGGGACGTACACCTAAGCCCTCTCCCCTTGCGGGAGAGGGTTGGGTGAGGGGTAGTAGCGTTACCGCTCGCTTTCGCTGTCCGGGCCGCCGAAGCGCAGCGGCACGAAGTGCAGCCCCGCGTCGTTCTGCACCAGCAGCAGCACCGATTTGCGGCCGCTCTTCTTCGCGGCGTTGACCTTGTCGACCAGATCGTTGGGCGACTTGATCGCTTCCTGCATCGCTTCGAGCACCAGGTCGCCGGCGCGCAGGCCTTTCTCGGCGGCGGTGCCGTTGGGCTTCACCTCGGTGACCACGACGCCCTTGGCGTCGGCGGGCAGGTCATAGCGCTCGCGCAGATCCTTGCTGATCGCCGCGACCGCGAAGCCGAAAGCCGACACGTCGGCCTGGCTCGTGTCGCCCTTGCTGCCCTTCTCTTTCTTATCCTTGTCCTTGTTGTCGGCCTGCTGCTCGTCGTCGGGCAGTTCGCCGACCTTCGTCTTGATCGTCACCGTCTTGCCGTCGCGCCAGACCTGCACGTCGACCGTCTTGTCGATGCCGGTCTCGGCCACGATGCGCGGCAGATGCTTCATGTCGTCGACCGTCTTGCCGTCGAAGGAGAGCACCACGTCGCCCGTCTTGATGCCCGCCTTCTCGGCGGGGCCGTTGGGCGTCACGCCCGCGATCAGTGCACCCTTCTGTTCCTTCAGGCCCAGGCTTTCGGCGATGTCGGGCGTGACGGACTGGATGCGCACGCCCAGCCAGCCGCGCCGCGTCTTGCCGAATTTCTGGAGGTCGGCCAGCACCGGCTTCGCTTCGTTCGAGGGAATCGAGAAGCCGATGCCGATCGAGCCGCCCGAGGGCGAGAAGATGGCCGTGTTGATGCCGATCACTTCGCCCTTCATGTTGAAGAGTGGCCCGCCCGAATTGCCCTTGTTGATCGAGGCGTCGGTCTGGATGAAGTCGTCATAGGGGCCGGCGTTGATGTCGCGCGCGCGGGCCGACACGATGCCCGCGGTCACGGTGCCCCCCAGGCCGAACGGATTGCCGATCGCGATCACCCAGTCGCCGACGCGCATCGCGTCGGAATCGCCGAACTGCACGAAGGGCAGCTTGGTCGGCGATTCGATCTTCAACAGCGCCAGGTCGGCCTTGGTGTCGCGGCCGATCAGCTTGGCCTTGAAGGCCTGCTCGTCATGAAGGATCACGGTGATCTGGTCCGCTTCGTCGATCACGTGGTTGTTGGTCACGATCAGGCCCGACGGATCGATGATGAAGCCCGAGCCGAGCGCGGTCACCTTGCGGGGCGCGCTGTCCTGGCCCTTCTGCTTTTCCATGAAGTTCTTGAAGAATTCGTCGAAGGGCGAGCCCGGCGGGAATTCGGGCATCTCCGGCATGCTCTCTTTCTTCAAGGTCTGCGTGGTGGAGACATTGACCACCGCCGGCAGAAGCTTGGCCGCCAGATCGGCGAAACCGTCGGGACCCGGTCCCCCCGCCGCCAAAGCGGAATGGGGCGCGGCGGCGGCCCAAACCAGGGCCGCGCCGGCAACGGCGGCCGAGAACAGACGCGCAGCCAGGCGCCGCGACGCGCGCTGCAGCGAAGGGACGGCAGAACGGGAGACCATCACGAGACGCACTCCAGATAGGGCGATAGGGCGGGGGCCAAAACGAGCTTCGGGAACCGGATATGGGAACCAGTATGACATGAATAAATACGTGAACGGCAAGCAGTACGGATCACTTGAGGCGTGACTATGGCAGGGTCGGGATGATCGGAATGGGGCAAAACAAGCGCTGGCGTGGGGCGCCTCACTGGCCCCCAGGAGGTTGCTGTGCCGCTGGCGGGGCTTTTCCCAGATATTTCAGGAAATCCGCGTCGGGCGTCAGCAGGTATGTCGTGTCGCTGCTGCCCAGGGATTTGCGATAGGCCTGCATCGACCGGTAGAAGCCGAAGAATTGCGGGTCCTGGCTGAAGGCCTGGGCATAAATGGTCGAAGCCTCGGCCTCGCCTTCGCCGTGCAGGATCTCGGCCTGCTTCTGCGCTTCGGCCAAGATCACAGTCCGGTCACGGTCGGCGCCGGCCTTGATCTCCTGGGCACGCTGCTGGCCTTCGGCACGCGCCTCGGCGGCTTCGCGCTGCCGCTCGGACTGCATGCGGCGGAAAATCGCCTGGCTGGTCTCGGGCGGCAGGTCGGCGCGGCGGATGCGCACATCCACCACGGCGATCCCAAACGGTTTCGCCGCTTCGTTCACCTGCTGCTGGATCTTGTGCATGATCTCTTCGCGCTCGGGCGAAAGGACGGATGGCAGCGTCGCCGTCCCCAACACCTTGCGCAGCGCATTGTTGACGATCTCGCGCAGCCGCGCGGCCACGCCGTCTTCGTTATGGACCGACTGATAGAACTGAAGCGGATCGCTGATGCGGTAGCGCGTATAGGTGTCCACTACCACGCGCTTCTGGTCGCCCAGGATCACCTCTTCCGGCGGCGGATCGACGTCGAGCAGCCGCGCGTCGAAGCGCGCGACCTGGTCGAGGAAGGGCACCTTCACATGCAGGCCCGGCGCGTCGATCGTCTGGCGGATCGCGCCGAAACGCAGCACCAGCACCTTCTCGGCCTGGTTGACGATGAAGAAGGTCGAGGTGACCAGGATCGCGAGGACGAGAATGCCGATGGCGCCGATGACGATCTGTGCGCGGCTCATTTGCCCGCTCCCATCGTCGTGGTGTGCGTAGGCGCAGCCGGCACCGGCGCCGGTTTCGCTTTCAACTCGGGCAGCGGCAGATAGGGGACCAGGCCTTTGGCCTGTGGGTCGATCACCACCTTCTGCGCGTTCTTCAGAATATCTTCCATCGTTTCGATATAGAGACGCTGTTCGGTGATGGTGGGCGCCTTCTTATAGGCGGCCAGCACCGACTCGAAGCGCTGCGCATCGCCCTGCGCCAGAGCCACAACCTGCTGCTTGTAGCCGGTCGCCTCCGCCACGATGCGCGACGCATCGCCGCGCGCGACCGGCACGATCGAGTTGCGGTACTGGTCGGCTTCGTTGCCGGCGCGCTCCTGGTCGGCCTTGGCGCGCTGCACGTCGTTGAAGGCGTCGATCACTTCGGCCGGCGGATCAGCCTTCAGCAACTGCACCTGCACGACGCTGACGCCCGATTTGTATTGGTCGAGCAGTTCCTGCATGCGGGCCTGGGTGCGCTGGGCGATGGCGGTGCGGCTTTCATACAGCGGCGCGGTGATGGGAAGCTGGCCGATCACTTCGCGCATCGCCGATTCGGCCACCACCTTCACCGTGCCTTCGGGGTCGCGGATGTCGAACAGGTATTGCTCGGGGTTCTTGATCTGCCAGAACACCGAGAAGTTGATATCGACGATGTTCTGGTCGCCGGTCAGCATCAGGCTTTCGCTGGCCGTCTCGGCATTGCTGCGGCGCGGGGCTTCGCCGCCCGAGCGGTAGCCCAGCTCGATCCGATTGATGCGCGTGACCGGCGGCTTGATCACCGTCTCGATCGGATTGGGCAGATGATAATTGAGACCCGGCTGGGTGATCCGGTTGAAGCCGCCGAAGCGCAGCACCACGCCGACCTCGTCGGGTGCCACGGTGTAGAAGCCGCTCAGCACCCAGATCACGATGACGGCCAGGATGCCCCAGAGCCAGCCCTGGCCGCGGCCGAAACCGCCCGGCATGAACCGGCGCAGCCGCTCCTGGCCTCTCCTGAAGATTTCGTCGAGATCGGGCGGGGTGGGCCCGCCGGAACCGCGTCCCCAGGGGCCTTGTCCACCGCCCCACGGGCCGCCGCCTCCCGGCTCCTTCCACGACATGCGTGTCTCGTCTCCCCACCGGCTCAAGGGTTACCGCGCGATCCGCGCTTTCCTTGGCGATGTCTCGCGCTTATATGACACAAGCGCCGGGGGGCGCAACCATGGCACCCCCAGGCCCGCATTAAAGATCGTTCAGGTACGGGGCGTTTCAAGGCGCCTATAGGGAGTGGGTCATGGCGAATGTCGATCAACAAACGGTCATGAAAGCCCTGGCCGGCGTCCGGGATGACGAAAAGGGCAATGACCTGGTCGCGCTCGGCATGGTGACCGGCCTCCAGGTGAAGGACGGCCATGTCGCCTTCGCCATCGAGGTCGAGCCCGCCCGTGGCCCCCGCGCCGAGCCGCTGCGCAAGGCGGCCGAGAAGGCGGTCTTCGCGCTGCCCGGCGTGATCAGCGTGACGGCGGTCCTCACCGCGCAGCGTGGTCCCGCCCAGGACCATGGGCATGATCATCACGGGCACGATCATAGCCACGATCACGGTCACGACCACGGCCATGGGCATGGTCATGGCGGACACGGTCATTCTCATGGCCCCGCGCGCGGCGCGGGTGGTCCCGGCAGCAAGGGCACGGCGCATCTGCGCCCCGAGAAGCCGCTGATGCCGGGCGTGAAGCACATCGTCGCGGTCGCCTCGGGCAAAGGCGGCGTCGGCAAATCGACCACGGCCGTCAATCTCGCGCTGGCGCTGAAAGGCCTCGGGCTCAAAGTCGGCATGTTCGATGCCGACATCTTCGGCCCCTCGCAACCGCGCATGCTCGGCGTGCCGACCGAACGCCCGACCTCGGACGACGGCAAGACGATGGAGCCGATCCAGGCGATGGGCATGAAGGTGATGTCGATCGGCTTTCTCCTGAAAGAGGACGAGCCGGTCGTGTGGCGCGGCCCGATGGTGATGGGCGCGCTCGAACAGATGATGCGCGATGTGCGCTGGGGCGATCTCGACATCATGATCGTCGACATGCCGCCCGGCACGGGCGACACGCAGCTCACCATGACGCAGCGCGTGCCCCTCTCGGGCGCCGTCATCGTCTCGACGCCGCAGGACATCGCATTGATCGATGCGCGCAAGGGCCTTGCCATGTTCCGCAAGGTCGAAGTGCCTGTCCTCGGCATCATCGAGAACATGAGCACCTTCGTCTGCCCGAATTGCGGCCATGAGGAACACATCTTCGGCCATGGCGGCGCCAAGCTCGATGCGACCAGGCTCGCCACCGAATTCCTGGGCGAGATCCCGCTCGACATCGCGATCCGCGTCACCTCCGACGAAGGCAAGCCGATCGTGCTCTCCCAGCCTAAGAGCAAGCACGCGATTGCCTATCAATCGATAGCCAAACGCCTCTGGGAGAAGCTGCAAGAGGCCGACCAGCCGCGCGGCTAGGCGCTCGTTTCCCGTCGCCTGCCATGCGATTCGTGCGCGACGCCTGGATCGGGCGTCATGCTAGCGTGTGCGCCTATCGACTCGATGAGGCCCGCCATGACCGCTCCCATTCCCGCACAACGCAAGCTCAACTGGACCGCGCTGGGCCGCGGGTTGATCGGGCGCTGCCCGAACTGCGGCAAAGGCAAACTGCTCGCCGGCTATCTCAAGATCGCGGCCGCTTGCCCCGATTGCGGCGAGACTTACGGCCATCTGCGCGCCGATGACGGGCCGGCCTGGGTGACGATCATCATCGTCGGCCATATCGTCGTGCCGATCGCACTGATCATGGAACAGAAATACCACCCCGAGGTCTGGATCCAGGAAGTGATCTGGCTCCCGGTGGTGGCGCTGATGACCCTGGCGCTCCTGCCGCGCAGCAAAGGCTTCGTGTTGGCGTTGTTGTGGTCATGGAACGCCGAGGGCTCTGACCGCGCCCACTGATCGCCGCAGGCAACGGGCGATCCCGGCCCGCGGATTCTCCGCGGACCGGGGTAAGAGAAGGTGCCCGTTACGCGGCCTTCACTTCAGCAAGAAACTTCGCGACCAGGCCGCGCAGCGCGTCGGACTGTTGCGTGAGGTCCTGGGCGGAGGTCAGCACCTGGCCGGCCGCGGCACCCGTATCATTGGCGGCTTCGGTGACGGCGGTGATGTTGGTCGTCACCTCGGTCGTGCCGCGCGCGGCCTGCTCGACATTGCGGGCGATTTCCTTGGTCGCCGCGCTCTGCTGGTTGACCGCATCGGCGATGCTCGACGCGATGCCGTTGATCTCGCCGATCGTCGTGCTGATCGCCTGGATCGCCTGCACGGCTTCCTGGGTCGCACCCTGGACACCGCTGATCTGCTGGCCGATCTCTTCGGTCGCCTTCGCGGTCTGGGTCGCCAGGTTCTTCACCTCGGCGGCCACCACGGCGAAGCCCTTGCCGGCTTCGCCCGCACGGGCCGCTTCGATGGTTGCGTTCAGTGCCAGCAGGTTGGTCTGGTTCGCGATATCGGTGATCAGCGCCACCACGGCACCGATCTTCTGCGACGCATCGGCCAGGCCCTGCACCATCTGATTGGCCTTGTCGGCCTCGCCCACCGCCGTGGTGGCGATGCGGCTCGACTGCGCAACCTGACGGCTGATCTCGGCGATCGAGGAACTGAGCTCTTCGGTCGCGGAGGCCACCGTCTGCACATTGCTCGAGGCCTGTTCCGAGGCTGCCGCGACGGTCGAAGCCTTCTGCGTCGCGCCTTCGGCGGCCGATGACAGCGACTGCGCCGAATCGACCATCTTGGACGCCTGCGACGAGACCGACTGCACCACGCCGCCGACGCTGCTGTCGAACTTGTCGGCCAGGTCCATCATCATCTGCTGACGCTGGCGCTCGATGTCGCGCATCTTGTCGTCATGGGCCTTGCGCTGCTCCTCGCCCGCGCGGGCGCGGTCGCGCAGAACCAGGATCGCCTTGGCCAGCGTGCCGACTTCGTCGAAACGGCCGGTGGCAGGCACGTCGACCGCATAGTTGCCGTCGCTGATCAGCTTGGCCACGTCGGCCAGTTGGCGCATCGGCTTGGCGATGGCGCGCGACAGAAGAACGGTGATGCCGGCGGCGATCAGCAGCACGACGCCGCTGGCCAGCGCCAGTTTCCACACGGACCGCCAGAACGCGGCATAGATGTCGTCGATATAGGTGCCGGTGCCGAACACCCACTGCCAGGGCTCGTAGCTGCTCAGCGACGACACCTTCGGCAGTTGCTCATCGCTGGCGCCGGGTTTCTTGTAGCTATAGAAGAAATGGCTGTTGGCACGGCCCGCGGCGATCAATCCATCGGTGCGGCGGATGGCATCGGGGTCCTTCTGGAGATGCGCGTCCGTCCCTTCCTGGTCGGGCGCCGCGCCGTTGACGGTGCTGAAGCCCTTGTAATCGAGACCGAAGAAATACTGGTCCTGACGCGCCCCATAGCGCAGCGTGCGGATGACGGTCTTCGCGTTTTCCTTGGCCGTCTTTTCGTCGATCTCGCCCTTCTTGGCGCGCTCGTCGAACGACTTGGCGATGCCGCTGACCACCTGGGCCAGATTGCCGGTCCGCGCGACGGTGTCGTCGATCATCGTGTCTTCGATCATCGAGGCGCCGATATAGGTGACGACGGCCAGACCGACGGCAGTCACGCCGACCACGGCGAACATGCGGGTCATGATGCTTTTGATCTTCATACTCTGCTCCGTTTTTCCATGCGCGGCACGCCGGCCCGAATGCAACCGGTCCGCGCGCCCACCTGCCCTTCCCGCGGGGGAGGGAACGCGGGATCGCGCTCGTCGCTGTGGAAACTACGTATAAGTTGCGAATGCAGCTTGTCGGCGTTTGCCGGACTCGTGTCGCGCCGATGTCGGAATGTGTCGGCGCGGCGGATCGCCAAGAGAGGCCGCCGCGAAAATTACTAAGGGAGCAAACGCCCTAGCACCGCATTGAGCACCCGCATGCCATCCGGCGTCGCACGGAGATGGCCGTCATGCCATTCGACCATGTGGTTCTCGGTCAGGATGCGCAATCCGTTCGGATCGAGCGCCTCGGTCAATGGCCGCCCGCCCTGCGCCGCGAAGCGCGCGGCGGACATACCGGCATCGAGCCGCATCCCCATCATCACCAATTCGGCTTCGTATTCCTCGGGCAGGACCACAGCCTCGTCCTCGGTGCCATGGCCGTTCGCGGCGACCGATTCGAGCCAGCGTGTGGGGTTGCGCAGCTGGCGTGTCGCACGCATCAGACCGTCTTGATCGCGCAGTCGCCCATGCGCGCCGGGCCCGGCACCGACCCATTCGCCGCCCTGCCAGTAAATCAGATTGTGACGGCATTCCGCGCCGGGCCGCGCGTGGTTCGACACTTCGTAAGCGGGCAGGCCCGCGCTGGCGCAGATCTCGCGCGTCATCGTGAAGAGGTCCGAAGCCTGATCGTCGTCGGGTAGCGCGAACTCGCCGCGGCGATAGGAACCGGCAAAGCCCGTGTTCTCCTCGATGGTGAGCTGATAGACCGACAGATGTTCGGTGCCGAAGCTGAGGGCACGCTTCAGCTCGGCCTCCCAGGCCTCGGTCGTCTGTTCCGGCCGCGCATAGATCAGATCGAAGGAGGTGCGGCCGAAGGTCGAGCGCGCGATATCGATGGCGCGCAGTGCTTCCTTCAGATCGTGCTTGCGGCCCAGGAATTTCAGCGTGGTGTCGTCGAGCGCTTGAACACCGATCGAGAGGCGATTGACGCCCGCCGCGCGGAATCCCGCGAACTGCTCCGCGTCGACCGCGCCGGGATTGGCCTCCAGCGTGATCTCGGCATCGTCAGGCAGATGCCAGCGCACGGCGACACGGTTGATCAGGGACGCGACCGACGAGGCCTGCATCAGCGATGGCGTGCCGCCGCCAAAGAAGATCGAGGTCACCGTTCGCTTGCCGGTGCGCTTGGCGAACCAGTCGAGTTCGTCGAGCAGCGCGGTACGCCACTGGTCGTGATCGAGCGACGCCGCCACATGGCTGTTGAAGTCGCAATAGGGGCACTTCGACAGGCAGAAGGGCCAATGGATATAGATGCCGAAGGGGCGGTCCCCGAGCCGATCTTCTGGCGTGCTCACGGCTCAGCCTTTCAGGCAGGCATCGACCAGCTTGTTGAACGCCTGGGTGCGGTGGCTGTTGGCGTTCTTGATCGCCGGGTCCATTTCGCCGCAGGTGATGTCGAACCCGTCGGGCATGAACATCGGATCGAAGCCGAAGCCCCGCGTGCCACGTGGCGGCCAAACGAGAGTCCCCGGCCACTCAGCCTGGAAGGTTTCCATATGCCCGTCGGGCCAGGTCAGTGCGAGGCAGCTGATGAATTGCGCGCGGCGGTTGGGGTTGGTGCCGAGCTCCCTGTTGACGCGCTCCATGGCGATCATGAAATCCTTGGTCGGACCCGCCCAGCGCGCGGAATAGATGCCGGGCGCGCCGTCGAGCCCCTCGACCGCCACACCCGAATCGTCGGCCAGCGCGGGAAGCTGGGTCGCCTCGGTGGCGGCGCACGCTTTGATCTCGGCATTGGCGCGATAGGTGGTGCCCGTCTCGTCGGGCTCGGGCAATCCCAGCGCACCGGCCGAAACCACATCGATCTTGAAGGGTGCCAGCAGGTCCTGAATCTCGATCAGCTTGCCCTTGTTGTGGGTGGCCAGCACCAGCCGGCCCGGCTGCAATTTCCGGTGCGCCATGTGTCCTCTTATCGCCCCAACGCTTTCCGCTGGTGCGCGAACAGTTCCGTCGTGCCCAGGCGTGCTAGTCCCAGCAGCGCCAGGAATTGCTGTTCCGAGAACGGGTCTTTCTCGGCGGTGCCCTGCACCTCGACGATCCCGCCCGCCGCGGTCAGGACGAAATTGGCATCGGCCTGACAGGACGAATCCTCGGCATAGTCGAGATCGAGCACGGCCTGGCCTTCGTAAAGGCCCGCCGAAATCGCGGCCACCTGACCGCTGAGCGGCGATGCGCCGATCATGCCGTCCTTCACCATCTTCTCGAACGCCATCGCGAGGGCGACGTAGGCCCCGGTGATCGCCGCGGTGCGCGTGCCGCCATCGGCCTGGATCACGTCGCAATCGATCTTCACCTGCCGCTCGCCCATCTTTTCGAGATTGGTCACCGCGCGCAGACTGCGGCCGATCAGCCGCTGGATCTCCTGGGTACGGCCCGACTGCTTGCCTTTGGCGGCCTCGCGGTCGGTGCGGGTATGGGTCGAACGGGGCAGCATGCCGTATTCCGCGGTCACCCAGCCCTTGCCGGTGTTGCGCAGGAAGGGCGGCACCCGCTCATCGAGCGAGGCGGTGCACAGCACGCGGGTATCGCCGAAGGCGATCAGGCAGGAGCCTTCGGCATATTTGTTGGCGCCGGGTTCCAGGGTGACGGTGCGCAATTGGCTGGGGGTGCGGCCCGAGGGGCGCATGGGCATGGAGTCCTGTCGTCGGGGGATGGATTTGCGGCGCCACCCTAGCGGCTGGCCGCGGCCTGGGCAATCCTGGTGGCGACCACCCCGGAAACCCTCAGGTTCGCCCTGGATTGACGGGCCGCGAACCCGTTATTAAATATCCGTACGACCCTCGAATTCCCGCTAAAATCACGGTATGCCGCGCAACAAGACCATCATCGACCTCTCGGCCAGTCGCCGGCCCAGCTCATCCCCGGTGATCGAGCTGTCGGAACGCTCGCGCGAGGTCTTCCGCCAGATCGTCGAAGCCTATGTGGAAACCGGCGAGCCGGTGGGCTCGCGCACGCTCTCGCGCCGGCTGCCGGCCGCTTTGTCGCCGGCCACCATCCGCAATGTGATGGCCGATCTGGAAGACGGCGGCCTGCTCTATGCGCCGCACACCTCGGCCGGCCGCATGCCGACCGAGGCGGGCATGCGCCTGTTCGTCAGCGGCCTCCTCGAAGTCGGTGCGCTGGCCGCCAAGGAACGCGAACAGATCGACGGCGAATGTGCCGCCGCCGGCAAGAGCGTCGAGCAGGTGCTCGAACAGGCGATCTCGACCTTGTCCGGACTTTCGCGCTGCGCCGGGATGGTGCTGGCGCCGAAGGTGCAGCGCGCGCTGAAGCACATCGAATTCGTGCCGCTTGCCCCCGGCCGCGCGCTGGCGGTCCTGGTCAGCGGCGACGGGCTCGTCGAAAACCGCGTCATGGAACTGCCGGCCGATGTGCCGCAGTCGGTGCTGGTCGAGGCGGGCAATTTCCTCAACGCGCGCCTCACGGGCCGCACGCTGGAAGAAGCGCGCGAACGCATCCTGGCCGAACTCGAAAGTCAGCGCAGCCAGCTCGATCTGTTGACCAAGAAAGTCGTCGAGGCGGGGCTCGCCACCTGGACCGGCGGCAATCAGCGCGACGGCCAGTTCATCGTGCGCGGCCAGTCGCATCTGCTCGACGACGTCACCGCGCTCGACGATCTCGAACGCATCCGCACGCTGTTCGAGGCGCTGGAGACCAAGGAAACGATGCTGCGTCTGCTCGACCTCACCCATTCGGCCGAGGGCGTGCAGATCTTCATCGGCGCCGAGAACGCGCTGTTCTCCCAATCCGGCTGCTCGCTGGTGGTTGCGCCTTATCACAACTCTGAAGAACAAATCGTCGGCGCCATCGGCGTGATCGGCCCGACCCGGATCAACTATGCCCGCATCATCCCGCTGGTCGACTACACGGCGAAGATGGTCGGGCGCATCATCGGATAGAAGCCATGAATGACGAAAACTTCGACCCCTCGGGCATCGCCGGGGGCGCCGGACCGCAATCGCCGGACGCCAATCCGCCGGCGGACGCGAATGCCGAGATCGCCGCGCTGAAGGACGAGGCCGCCAAGCTGAAGGACGGCATGCTGCGCGCGATGGCCGAAACCGAAAACGTGCGCCGCCGCCTCGAGACCCAGGCTGAGGAACGCGGCCGCTACGCCGTGTCGAGCTTCGCCAAGGAAATGTTGACCGTGGCCGACAACCTGCGCCGCGCGATCGAGAACATCCCCGCCGACAAGCTGGCCGCCGACGAACTCGCCAAGAAACTGGCCGAAGGCGTGGAGCTGACCGAGCGCGGGTTGATCGCGGCACTCGAAAAGTTCGGCATTAAGCGCGTCGTCGCGATGGGCCAGAAATTCGATCCCCACCTCCACCAGGCGATGATGGAAGTCGAAACCGCCGATGCGGCGCCCGGCACCGTGGTGCATGAGATGCAGGCCGGCTACACGATCGCGGATCGCCTGCTGCGTCCGGCCCTGGTCGGTGTCGCCAAAAGCGGCACCGCGAGCATCCAGCCGGGCGATGCCGGGGTGGATCAGAAGGTTTGAACGACAGAGCGTAAAGCCCCTACCCCAGCCCTCTCCCGCACGCGGGTGCATGGGCTGCAAACGCTCCACTGGAGCGTTTGCGGGCGCCCGATGCAGGAGGGACCCGCGACAGCGGGAGGGTAGGGGCTCAGTGCTAGTTCGACGATTCCGTCGCACATAGCGTTCCCGCGTCGTAATCCTGCCGGGCGTTCCACAGGATCGTCTGGTCCTGGGTCGCGATATGGTGATAGCCGTTCTCGATCTCGGGCAATACCGTGAGGGCCGGCTGTTCCGGCGGCGGCAAGGCCGTTTCGCAGATCAACTCGTAGCCCTTGGGCACCGAACGGAAGATCGCGCCGAGGCAGCCATTGGCCTGGCACCAATTCGGATTGTCGACCACCAGAATCAATTCCGGCGTGCCGTCGTCGTTGAGATCGACATCGGCGGCATAGACCTGGTTGTGCACGATCTCGGTCCAGTTCTCGTCGGCGCGGTAGCGCTTGGCGAAGGACCAGTTCACGGCATGGGGATGGCGCTTATAGAAGAAGCGCGCGGCGAAGGTGGTCAGC
This sequence comes from uncultured Rhodospirillaceae bacterium, assembly GCA_964577475.1. Classification (GTDB taxonomy): domain Bacteria; phylum Pseudomonadota; class Alphaproteobacteria; order Rhodospirillales; family Magnetospirillaceae; genus JASHSH01. The sequence goes on along the minus strand of CAZNZI010000018.1, from coordinate 13,631 downwards.
GGTTCGCCCTCGATGCGGTGAAAGGCGATCGTGCCGCGCGGCGCCTCGGCGTGACTGGCTGTGGCGGCCAGCGCGATCGTCATCGCCATCAGGATCGCGATCCGCTTCATAGGCTCAGCGGATAGTCGGCTTCCGCCGTATAGACGGGATCGCCCGAGCCCAGCCGGCTCGAGAACAGGGTGAAGTATTCGACGGTCCATTCGTCATGCAGCAGCGCATGGGCGGAAAGGAAATCCTGCAGCCGCGCCCCCGGCGTGTCGCGCAGTTTCGCGAGCGTGATGTGCGGCGTGAACTTGCGCGGCTCCGGTTCCTGCCCCGCGCGCACCAGTGCCGACTCGATCTTGTTCTGCAGCCGGGACAGCGGCTCCGACTTCTCGACGCCGGCATAGAAGGTGTGCGGCCGGTGCCCCGTCTCGAAAATGCCGGTGCCCGCGATGGTCAGCGGGAAGGACGGTCCGTGCACGCCGGTCAGCGCGTCGTGCAGATCATTGGCCACGTCTTCGTCCACCTCGCCGATGAAGCGGAGTGTCAGGTGCAGATTGTCCTCCGGCACCCAGTGGGCGCCGGGCATGCCGACGCCGACCGCGGCGAGGCGCTCGCGCAACGCTTCAGGCAGGTCGAGGCCGACGAAGAGCCGGATCATCCCCCCACGCCTCCTAGCGTCCCCGGCGGGCCGATGCGTTTCTCGACGGCGGGCAGGATCGCTTGCACGATCGCCGCCACGCCCTCTTTGGTCGGATGCAGCCCGTCGGCTTGCGCCATCTCCGGATGCTTGATCACGGCGGCGAGGAAGAACGGGTAAAGCTCGACATCGGGATGCGCCTTGATCAGCCGCGCATAGACGCCGTCGAACTGATCGACGTAATCGCGGCCCATGTTGCGCGGCGCGATCATCCCGGCCAGCAGCACCTTCACATGCTTCTCGGCCAGCGCGCCGAGGATGAAATCGAGATTGGCATAGGCCTGTTCCGGATCGAGCCCGCGCAGGGCGTCATTGGCGCCCAGTTCCACGATCGCATAGTCGAAGGGCGCGCCGAGCGCCCAGGCCAGGCGCGCGCGGCCGTCGGCGGTGGTGTCGCCCGACACGCCTGCATTGGTGACGGCGGCATCGTAGCCCTTGGCCTTCAGCGCGGCCTGGAGCTGCACCGGGAATGCGTCTTCGGCGGGCAGGCCATAGCCGGCGGTCAGACTGTCACCGAAGGCCAGGATTTTGATCGGATCGGCGGCCATGGCGGGTCCCAGGCTGAGGAACAGCGCCGCGATACCCAACACTGACCAGCGGCGGAGGAACACGAAGATCATGCCCCAAAAGGTGGCGTGATCGGGCCCGGTGGTCAACGGGGGTGGAAAGCTTTTCGGTTTCGCCTTATGTCCATGGGATCGAAGGGGAGCAGTCATGGCCGCCTATGTCATTTCCGATGTGACTGCACGCGACCCTGGGGCGTGGCAGGCTTACCGCACACGCGCCGCGGCGTCGATCGCCCGCCATGGCGGCCGGTATCTGGTGCGCGGCGGTGCCGTCGAACTTCTGGAAGGCGCCTGGAATCCGCGCCTGATCGTCGTGGTCGAATTCCCGTCGCGCGAGCAGGCGCAGGCCTGGTACCGCTCGCCGGAATACGCCGAAGCGCTGGCCGTCCGCGATATGGCCCTCGAGCGCCATCTGATCCTGGTCGACGGCGTCGCTCCCCCGTCGTGACTGAAACCCCCGCCATCGTTCAGCTCGAACAGGTCCATCTGGCGCTGACCAGCGCCGCCGGGCTGGTGCCGATTCTCAAGGGCGTCGATTTCACCCTGCATGCGGGCGAGGCCGTCGGTCTGGTCGGTCCGTCAGGCTCGGGTAAATCCACCCTGATGATGGTGACGGCCGGGCTCGAACGCGCCTCCTCGGGCAAGGTCGTCGTCGCTGGAACGGACCTTTCGCCGCTCGACGAAGACCGGCTTGCCGCCTTCCGCCGTGATCATGTCGGCATCGTCTTCCAGTCCTTCCATCTGATCCCGACCATGACCGCGCTCGAGAACGTGGCCGTGCCCCTCGAACTGGCCGGGCGCGCCGATGCGAATGCCGAGGCGAGCCGCATGCTCGATGCGGTCGGGCTCAAGGCGCGCGTGGCCCATTATCCTGGCCAGCTTTCGGGCGGCGAGCAGCAGCGCGTGGCGCTGGCGCGCGCCTTCGTCGCCCGGCCGCGGCTGCTGCTGGCCGATGAACCGACCGGCAATCTCGATCGCGCCACCGGCGACGCGGTGATCGAGCTTCTGTTCGCCTTGAACGCCGAGTCGGGCACCACCCTGATGCTGATCACCCACGATCCCGCCATCGCCGCACGCTGCGGCCGCACGCTCAGGATGGAAGACGGGCGCGTGACGACCGTGAACGGCGGCTAAGCATGCTCGCGCTCCGTTTGGCGCGGCGCGAGTTGAAGGGCGGGCTTTCAGGCTTTCGCGTGTTGCTGGCTTGTCTCGCGCTGGGCGTCGCCACCATCGCCGCGGCCGGCTCGCTCGACGCGGCGCTGCACCGCTCGCTCTCCGAGAACGCACGCTCGCTCCTGGGTGGCGATGCCGCGGTTGTGCTGACCTACCGCCAGCCCAATGCCGACGAGACGGCGTTCCTGGCCCAAGCCGGCAGGCTGGCGAATTCAGTCGAGATGCGCGCCATGGCAAGCACCGCGCCGTCATCGCGCACACTGGTCGAATTGAAGGCGGTCGATCACGCCTATCCGCTCTACGGCGCCGTCACGCTCGACCCGCCGCAGGATCTGACGAAGGCGCTCGAACAGAAAGACGGCACCTGGGGTGCGGCGGCTGATCCCGATCTGATCGACAAGCTCGGCGCCAAGTTGGGCGACATGATCCATCTGGGCGACGCGAGCTTGGTCCTGCGCGCCGCGATTATCCGCGAGCCCGACAAGGTCTCGCAGGTCTTCTCGCTCGGGCCTCGACTGATGATCGGTCTCGGCGCGCTGCCGGCGACGGGCCTCGACCAGCCCGGCAGTCTGATCCACCGCACGGTGCTGCTGCGCCTGGCCAACGGCGAGACCGTGCCCGAATTCCGCACTTCGGTGCAGAAGCAATTCCCCCAGGCCGGCTGGCAGATCCGCGATGCGGCCGATGCCGCGCCGGGGCTGCAGCGCTTCCTCGGCGACATCACGATGTTCCTGGCCCTTGTCGGCCTCGCCACCTTGCTGGTCGGGGGAATCGGCGTGGCCGATGCGGTGCGCGCCTTCGTCGAAGGCCGGCTCGGCACCATCGCCACACTGAAATGCCTCGGTGCGTCGCGGCGCACGATCCTCGCCATTTATGCCTGGCAGATCGCGGCCGTGGCGCTGATGGGGATTGCTATCGGCCTGGTGCTCGGCGCGCTTCTGCCCTGGGTGGCCGTCCGCATCTGGGGCGACGCCTTTCCGATCGACGTGACGCCCGGCCTCTATCTCTGGCCGTTGGCCCGCGCCGCGCTGTTCGGTGCGCTGACCGCCATCGCGTTTGCGTTGTGGCCGCTGGCGCGCGCGGCCGAGGTTCCGGCGGCGATGCTGTTCCGCGACATCGTCGCACCCGCCCGCGCGCGTATCCGTCCCTGGATCGCCGCCGTCATCGCGCTGGCGGGCACAGCACTCGCCGCGCTCGCCGTTATCGGGGCGGCTGATATTCGCCTCGCGATCGGATTCGTGATCGGTGCTCTGATCGCGCTGCTGGTCTTCACCGGCGCCGGGCGGCTGGTGATGCGGCTGGCGCGCACGGTCGCGCGTCACGTCGGTACGGGACGCGCGGCGCTGCCGCTGCGCATCGCACTCTCGAGCCTGCATCGTCCCGGTGCGCCGACGACGGGCGTCGTGCTCTCGCTCGGCCTCGGTCTCACGGTGCTGGTAGCCATCGCGTTGGTGCAGGCCGATCTGGCCCATGAGATCGACGAGCGCCTGCCGCGGGCCGCGCCGACTTTCTTCTTCATCGACATCCCGGCGGGGCAGGGCGCGGGCTTCGAGAAAGCGGTCACTGATGCGGGCGGCACGATCGCGCGGCGTGCGCCGATGGTGCGCGGGCGGATCACGAAGATTGCGGGCGTGCCGGTCGACAAGGCCAAAATTGCGCCCGATGCACAATGGGCCGCGCGCGGCGACCGCGGGCTCACCACATCCGCGACCCAGCCGCCCGATGCGCGCGTGGTGGCAGGCGCATGGTGGCCGGCCGATTACAGCGGCCCGCCGCTGGTCTCGCTCGACGCCAATATCGCGAAAGGGTTCGGCCTCGGCTTGGGCGACAGCATCACCGTCAATGTGCTGGGCCGCGACATCGAGGCCAGGATCGCCAATCTGCGCGAGATCGACTGGTCGAACCTGTCGATGAATTTCACCTTCGTAATGACGCCCAACGCACTGGCCGGCGCGCCCTATAGCGATATCGCGTCGGTCTTCGCCCCGCCGGGTGGTGAGCTGAAGGTGGAACGCGCCGCCGCTTCCGCCGCGCCGTCCGCATCGGCGATCCGCGTCAAGGAAGCGCTGGCCGAGATCAAGGGCGTGATGGCGGGCGCGGGGACGGCCATCCGCATCGCCGCCGCCGTTACGCTCCTGGCTGGGGCAATGGTGCTGGCAGGTGCCATCGCAGCGGGTCGGCAGCGGCGGATGCGCGAGACCGTCATCCTCAAGGTGCTGGGCGCGCGCCGTGCCGATCTTCTGGCCGCCCTCGCCATCGAATACCTGCTGCTCGGCCTGTCGGCAGCGGCGGTCGCGGCGGCGCTGGGCACGGGGGCCGCGCGCGCGTTGGTGATCAATCTCCTGAGGACCAAATGGGCCTTCCTCCCGGGCCCCGTGGCCACCACCGCGCTGGGCGCCGTCGCCGCCGTTCTGATCTTGGGATTAGCCTTGACCGCCAGGACCTTGGCTGCCCGTGCCGCCCGCGAGCTGCGACATGAATAAAGCTTAATCCGATCTCGCTTGATTCATCGGGCTTTTAAGCCATATTTGAACCAGGGAAGTCTTGCGAAAGCGAGGAATTTCATGGCTTTAGAAACCCAGCGCGCATGGGGCGCGTCCCAGGCCCAGGCCGCTTCGGTCGATGTCGGCCTGCGGCAGTACATGCTGCGGGTCTACAACTACATGGCATCGGGCCTCGCGCTGACGGGTATCGTCGCGCTGCTGGTGGCCAATACGCCGGCGCTGACCAACCTGTTCTTCCAGGTGATGCCGCGCGGCAATATCGGGCTGACCGGGCTCGGTTGGGTCGCGGTGATCGCCCCGATCGGCCTCGTGATGCTGCTCAGCTTCGGCATCAACCGCATGCAGACCTCCACGGCCCAGGCCGTGTTCTGGGGCTATGCAGCACTGATGGGCATCTCGCTCTCGACGATCCTGCTGGCCTATACCGGCATCAGCGTCGCGCGCGTGTTCTTCATCTCGGCGGCCTCGTTCGGTGCGCTCAGCCTTTACGGCTACACGACGAAGCGCGACCTCAACGCCTTCGGCCGGTTCCTGTTCATCGGCCTGATCGGCATCGTGATCGCGGGCCTGGTGAACATCTTCCTGCAGAGCTCGATGGTGTACTTCATCACCTCGGTGATCGGTGTGGTGATCTTCGCGGGCCTCACCGCCTACGACACGCAGAAGATCAAGGAAATGTACTGGGTCGGCGATTCGGGCGATGTGGCGGCGAAGAAGGCGGTGATGGGCGCTCTCACGCTCTATCTCGACTTCATCAACCTCTTCATCATGCTGATGCGCCTGATGGGCGACCGCCGCCAGTAACGGTTCATCCCAGCAGAAGTGACTTTCCGGGGGCCTCAGGGCCCCCGGTTTTTTTTGGCAATTTCCATGAGGCCCATGCTTCGAGACGCCTTGCTCCGCAAGGCTCCTCAGCATGAGGTTTTCAATTAAGTCCTCACCCTGTGCGACGTATACGCCGCAGCTGCAAAGCAGCCGTCTCGAAGGGTGGGCAACGGCACTACGCGATCGCCGCCGTATCGATCAGCGGCACGCCGGCCGTGGCGTATTGCGTCTTCGCCGCCTCATGCGAGCCGCCGAGATCGACCGAACGGCAGGCATCGGCGATCACCGTGCAGTCGAAGCCCGCGCGTTTGCCGTCGAGCGCCGAATAGAGCACGCAGAAATCGAAGGCGAGCCCGGCGATGAAGAGCCGCGTCAGTCCACGCTCGCGCAGGTAGGAAGCAAGCCCGGTTGGCGTGGTGCGGTCATTCTCCGCGAAAGCGGAATAGGAATCGATCGGTGCGCGGAAGCCCTTGCGCAAGATCAGCTCCGCATGGGGGACCGTCAGATCCTTATGGAAAGCGGCACCCGGCGTGTTCTGCACGCAGTGGTCGGGCCACAGGACCTGGGTGCCGTAGGAAAGCTCGGTGGTCTCGAAGGGTGCCTTGCCGGGATAGCGTGACGCAAACGAGGCGTGATCGGCCGGATGCCAGTCCTGGGTCACGATCACATGGCGAAAGGCTTTGCCCAGCCGGTTGATCAGCGGCACCACCTTGTCGCCGTCTTTGACCTCAAGAGCGCCGCCCGGGCAGAAATCGTTCTGCATGTCGATCACGATCAGGGCATCGGTGTCGGTGGGGGTGATTGAGGGGGCGATGGGCATGGGATGATTTTACGCGAACCGATTATCTGCGTCATGCCTGCATTGTGCCGCTAACCCCTCACCCAACCCTCTCCCGCAAGGGGAGAGGGGACGTGCTCTTAAGCCCTCTCCCCTTGCGGGAGAGGACCGACCGCCGACCAACGTCCCACTGGGGCGTTGGTATCAAACGTCCTGCGGACGTTTGAAAGGCGTCGGTGGGTGAGGGGGGTGTCGCACGGGCCTCCGTCCTTGACCCCTCATCCCGCGCGCCTACACTCCCCACCATGACAGACCAATCGCCCCTGAACTACCCCGACGCCAAGCTGATCCGCATCCTTGGCACCGTGAAAACCATCGCCATGGTCGGCACTTCCGCCAACTGGAACCGGCCCAGCTACTTCGTGATGAAGTATCTCCAGTCGAAGGGCTTCCGCGTCATCCCGGTCAATCCCGGTCTCGCGGGCCAGGATCTGCTGGGCGAGAAGGTCTATGCCACCCTCAAGGATATCCCCGACAAGGTGGACATGGTCCAGGTGTTCCGTGCCTCGGAATATGCGCCGCCGATCGTCGACGACGCGATCGCGATCGGCGCTGGTGTGGTGTGGATGCAGTTGGGTGTCCGCCACGACCAAGCCGCGGCCAAGGCGGAAGCGGCTGGGCTTGAAGTGGTGATGAACCGCTGCCCCAAGATCGAGTTCGGCCGCCTGGGCGGCGAGCTTTCCTGGAGCGGCGTCAACTCGGGTATCATCCGCAACAAGCCGGCGCAATTGCCGACCGATTCGGTCAGGACGCAGACACCGAAGCTCAGCGCGCAGCCTAACACCGTCTACAATTTCGAGACCAAGGCCGTGCATGCGGGCGCGCAGCCCGATCCGACCACGGGTGCCCGTACCACGCCGATCTATCAGACGACGTCCTATGTGTTCGACGATGTCGACGACGCGGCCTCGCTCTTCAACCTGCACGACTTCGGCTATATCTACACACGGCTGGGCAACCCGACCGTGGCCGTGCTCGAAGAGCGCGTGGCGGCACTCGAAGGCGGGCGCGCGAGTTGTGCCGCCGCCTCGGGCCATGCCGCCCAGTTCCTTGCCTTCTTCACGATGCTGAGCCCCGGCGACGAGTTCGTCGCCTCGCGCAATCTCTATGGCGGTTCGCTGACCCAGTTCGGCCTCTCCTTCAAGAAGCTGGGCTGGACCTGCCATTTCGTCGATCCGACCGATCCCGAGAATTTCCGCCGCGCGATGACTGAGCGCTGCAAGGCAATCTTCATCGAAAGCCTGGCCAATCCCGGCGGCGTGGTGGTCGATATCGAAGCGGTCGCCAAAGTGGCGCATGATTTCGGCGTGCCGCTGGTGGTCGACAACACGTTGGCGACGCCCTATCTCTGCCGGCCCTTCGAATGGGGCGCTGATCTGGTCGTGCACTCGACTACGAAATTCCTGTCCGGCCACGGCAATTCGCTGGGCGGCATCATCGTCGAGTCGGGCAAGTTCGACTGGGCGGCCTCGGGCAAGTTCCCGTCGATGACCGAGCCCGAGCCCGCCTATCACGGGTTGCGCTTCTTCGAAAACTTCGGCGACTTCGCCTTCACCACCAAGGCGCGCGCGGTGGCGCTGCGCGATTTCGGTCCGTCGATGGCGCCGCTCAATGCGTTCCTCACCATCACCGGTATCGAGACCCTGGCCGTGCGGATGGACCGCCACATCGCCAATGCGGCGAAGGTTGCGGAATACCTCGAGCAGCATCCGGCGGTGGCCTGGGTCTCCTATGCAGGCCTGCCGGCCAATCGCTTCAATGCGCTGGCCAAGAAGTACCTGCCCAAGGGTGCGGGCGCCGTGTTCACCTTCGGCGTGAAAGGCGGCTTCGCGGCCGGTGTGAAGATCGTCGAGGGCGTGAAGCTCTTTTCGCACCTTGCGAATATCGGCGATACGCGCAGCCTGATCCTGCATCCCGCATCCACCACGCATCGCCAGCTTTCCGACGAACAGCGGGTGGCGGCGGGTGCCGGTGATGATGTGATCCGCCTCTCGATCGGCATCGAGAGTGCCGACGACATCATCGCGGATTTGGATCAGGCGCTGGCGCTGGTCTAACTTTTCGTCACTCCCGCGAAGGCGGGAGTCCAGGGCCGTTTCCCAACCGCCGATTTTCGTGTGGCCCTGGACCCCCGCCTCCGCGGGGGTGACGCATTGAGTGCGTGGCGGCGACTTCCTCATGCCGAATCGCGCATGTCATCGTCCCGACATCGTTTGTGGAAGCACGCGGCCTGCGTGGTTTCAAAGTCTCGATCGGACCGACGCACATCCGCGACCCGGAATCACTGGGAACGAAGGTTCCCGCCGGGCTGCCCGTCTCGTTGTGACCAACAGGTGATCTTCCGCCTTCCCGATAGCAAAGGCAACCCGACTCCCTCCATCTTCTGCGCCAGGGGTGCGGACAGGATGAGGAGAGGCCTGTCGTGCGAAGTGAACGGCGGTCGCATCGAGATTCGCGCGTCGATGTTCTGCGTGGGCTCGCCCTGTTGATGATCTTCATCGATCACGTCCAGGGCAATATCCTCGGCTACACCACGCTGCATATGTTCGGCCTGTCGGATGCGGCCGAGATTTTCGTGATCCTGTCTGGCTTCTCGTCGATGGCCGCCTATGGGCGCATCTTCGACAGTCAGGGTGCGCGCGCCGGGCTGATGCGCGTGGGCGCGCGCTGCCTGCGCATCTATCTCTTTCAGGCCGGGCTTCTGGTCGCGACCTATATCCTGATCGCCGCCTGGAAAGAGCACTACTACGTGCTGATCCCCGAATTGATCCCATTCATGCATGGCGGTGCCCATGTGGTGAAGCATGGGCTCACGCTGGGCACACTGCCGGCCAAGCTCGACATCCTGCCGCTCTATATCGTGCTGTTCGGCCTGTTTCCGCTGGTCTATCTCGCCATGCGCTGGAACATGCTGGTGACGATCCTGGCCTCGGCGGGGATCTGGCTGGCCGCCAATCTCGATCACACCGTCAATCTCACCAACCACATGGACGGCCAGGGCTGGTTCTTCGATCCCTTCGCCTGGCAGTTCATCTTCGTGCTGGGGGCCGCCGGCTACCGGGTGATGGCGGCGGGCCAGGGGTCGCTGCCCTATCGCACCTGGCTTGCGGCGCTGTGCTGGATCTATCTCGGCTTTGCCTTGCTGGCGCTGGCGCCCTGGTATGGTTGGGGTCTCTCGGAATACCGGCCGTTCCTGGTGACGGCCGACAAGCAGCACCTCTCGGTCTTGCGCGTCCTCGACATTCTGGCGCTGCTCTATCTGGCGCTCAGTTCGAGCCGGTTCACGACGCTGACCCGGTCCCGGTTCCTGTCCTGGATCGATGCCTGCGGGCGTCATTCGCTGGAGGTGTTTTCGCTCGGCACACTGCTGGCGGTGGCGGGCAGTCTGGTCCTCACCAGCTTCGGGCGCGGGTGGCCGACCCAGGTCATCGTCAATCTGGTCGGCCTCGGTGCGCTGATGGGTCTCGGCGTGGCGCTCGAGGTCCGGCAGAGAAAGACGAGACGAAACAAACCACTGACCCCAAATGTGGCAGGACCCGAAGCGGTTCCCGGCCATTTGTCACAGCCGGATTCTTGCGCCGCCGCCGCGGGTGTGGAACAGAACGCTTCATGGTCGCCGCATCCCGCCGAACCCGTTCATTCGGGGTCCTCGTCCTTGCAGCACTCCTAGGTCTGATGATAGCCCCGCCAGCTGGCGCGCGGTCGTCCGGCGACACCGCCACCGCAACGTCCTCCACGGCCCAGCCTGCGGGTCACGGGGCGCCGAAGCTGGTCATCATCGCCTTCGGCTCGTCCTCGACCGAGGGCGTGGGGGCCAGTTCGCCGGCCGCGGCCTATCCCAATCGCATGCAGACCGAATTGCGCAGCGCACTCGCGCCGACGGCCGTGACGGTCATCAACCGCGGCATCGGCGGCGAAGATGTCGACGACATGATGAAGCGCCTGCCCGGCATCATCGCGGAAAAACCCGACATGATCGTGTGGCAGACCGGCACCAACGACCCGATCCGCCAGGTGCCGCTCAAGCGCTTCGTCACCAAGACGCGCATGGGGCTCCACGCGATGCAGGAGGCCCATATCGCGGCGATCCTGATGGAACCGCAGGACTGCGCCGTATTGCGCGCCATTCCGGGTTCGATGCGCTATCGCGATGCCGTGCGTGCGATCGGCGCCGAGTTCGACGTGCCCGTCATCAAGCGTTGGGACTTGATGCAGAACTGGCTCGACCGCGGCGCGCTGACCGAAACGACGATGATGTATACCGACGGGCTGCATATGACCGATGGCGGTTACGCGCTCCTGGCCCATGCGGTGGCACGCCAGATTCTCGCCATGCATAGCGAGGCGGTTCCAAAGGCCAATCACGCAGACAAAGAAAAACCGGCGCCGCAGGACGACGCCGGTTTGACCAAGGCTGCGAAGCCTTAAACTATGTCGTCATTGCGAGCCCCCCCCGGGTCCGGCCGAAGGCCGGCCCGAGGACAGGCTCCACGAAGCAATCCAGGGCTGTGCGAAAATTCTGGATTGCTTCGCCGATTTCATCTCCTCGCAATAACAGCTCGTTGACTCAAGCGGCCTTCTTGCGGCCCCACAGCGTGTCGCTGGCGAGCTTCGCGCCGTCGCGCAGCGCAGCCAGCTTGGCCCACACGATGTCTTCGCCGATGAACTCGTAGCTGGCGAAGGTGCCGAAGCCGCAATCGGTGCCGCCCAGCACGCGCTCGCGATCCCCGATCACCTTCACGGCTTCGATCAGGCGGTTGGCCACCACTTGCGGATGTTCGAGGTAATTGGTGGTCACGTCGATCACGCCCGGGATAAATACCATGTCCTTCGGGATCGCCTTGAACACGCCGGTCTCATGCTCGTGGCGCGGGTTGCCGAGCGGGATCGACAGCCCGCCCACCTTGGCCTTCAGCAGCAGCGGCAGCAGGGTCTCGGCCGGCACGTCGTCCTGGTGCGGGCCGTTCCAGTTGCCCCAGCACACATGCAGGCGCACCTTTTCCGGCGGGATGTCGGCAATGGCGACATTGATCGCTTCGATGTGCAGCGCCACGCGGTCGAGGAAGACCTTCAGCGGCTTGTCGCCGAAATGGATCACGCGCTCCATGGCGAGATCGGGCGCGTCGAGCTGCAGCACATAGCCCTGCGAGACGACGTATTCATATTCCTTCTTCATCTCGCGCGCCAAGGCCATCACATAGGCCTCGTCGTCCTTGTAGACCTTGTTCTTGGGCGAACGCAGCATCGTCACCGACATGATGCCGGGGGTCGCCGCCGACATGAACGTGTCGGCGAACTTCACCTTGGTGCGCTTCAGCGCGGATTTGAAGGCGTCGGATTCAAACTTGGCGTCTTCCAGCTTGGGATCGTATCCGATCTCGCCGATCGCCTGCGGCGCGTTCCACACGCGCGCGAGCTCTTCCGACTGGCCGATCTGGCGTTTGAAGAAGTCGGCGTATTTGGGGAACTTCACCATGTCGAGTGCGGGCTTGCGCTGGGAGTAGCCGCCGAAGCCCTTGACCATGCGTTCCATGGTGTAGGTGGAGAAGCCGACGCGCGGCGTCTCGCCGTCATTGCCGACATCGACGCCGTACTTGGCCTGCAGCTTGATCACCGAGTCGAGGTTCTTCTTGATCTCGTTCTTCAACGCGGTGGTGTTGATGCGCTTCTCGTTGTCGCGGCGCACCAGCAAGGTGGACAGCTTCTTGGAGCGCGGCAGACTGCCGGTATGCGTCGTCAAGATGCGATCAGTGCTGAGTTTCACGGTCGTCCTCCCCTGGTTTGGACGTTGTTGTCGTTTCCACGGTTACAATAGCGGCAAGCCGCCCGCGGGCGCAACGGCAGGGGTATGACAGGTGGGAACGCGCCCACCGGTGTTGATCAAAAGGCACCGTTTACCTGACTTGTCAGCACTGGGACTCGAACTTTTGTCCGATCGGCTGGTGGTCCTGATCGTCCTCGATCCAAACCGAGCAGGCGCCTTCTTTGAGCACGCCTCGAACGGTGTAGGTATGATGCTCCGCCGGCGCGAATTCGACGGTGCCCGTAATATGATGCTTCTTGTTGATCAGGTTGGTGATCGGCGCGCCGTAATGGGTTTGGCCGACGATGGTGAAGGCCGCGTGCTGGGCTGGCACATCCCGGCCGATAATCTTGACGTTGGCCAGTTCCAGTCCCATGCCGTTGTTTGCGCCTTCCGTTGCGGTGACGCTGTCATCGATCTAACGGCCGTCGACCTTCGACAGATAGAAGAAATCGCCACGGAATGGCGGATGCGCCAGCCACGAATCATCGACATGGGCTACGGGACCGATGTAGTTGGTCGGCACCGCCGGGACCGTACAGGCGGCCAGCCCGGCCAGAAGCAGACTTATTGCGACGAGAGTCCGGTACGACATCCGCGGGCATCCTCTGCGAACTTGGTGCTGCGCTGACAGCAAACGGTGCAGCTATTTCTGCCAGAACTCCAGCGACGACACGCCTTGCACCTCGATCTTATGGTCGATCACCGCATTCGTCGCGTCGTCGGCCAACCAGATGATGGAATGCTGCTCGTTCATCTCGCCGTGAACCGTGTAGGCATGGCCAGATTCCGGCGTGAATGCGATTGTCCCGGAGATGCTATATTCGCGATTCAGGAAGCCGAGAATCGGCGCGGCATGATTGGTGCGGCCGGTAAGTCTGACTTTGCAGGGCTGAGCCGGAATGGTACGTCCGATGACTTGTGGCCGCATATTGAAACCTTGGCCGTAATTCGCCTGGCGGGTTCTTCCAAGACTGTTCTCGATCGCGCGACCGTCAATCTCATCCAGATAGAAGAAATCGGCGCTCGTCGAATCGTCCCACGCGAAGGTGTCGCTGACATAGGCTGTCGGTCCCTTATACCCCTCCGGTACAGCGGGCACCGTGCAGCCGGCAAGCGCAATAAGACCGAGCGCGGCAACAGCGGCCCCAACCTTCGTCATGTGCATTTTTGCCCCCTGAATTTCTACCGAAAGTAGCAGGCGCCGGCGAGGCCGTGAACGCGCTGTCCGCCGCCGATT
>CAZNZI010000017.1:0-7115 GCA_964577475.1 uncultured Rhodospirillaceae bacterium | reverse complement strand
GCAAGCTGCGAGCCTTCGTCCTGCACTTCGACCAGGCCGCTCTTGAAGACGTCCTGCGCCGAGAGCTGCGTGCGCGCCGAGAGACGGAGACCGATGGGCGAGAGCGGCGTCGGTTGCGGGTGCAGCCCCTCGGCGACGAAGCCCGCGATCGCATCCTTGATCGTGCCCTTGAGCGTGTTGACGCGCAGGTCAACGGGCGCGGATTCGAGCAACGCTGCCATTTCGTCGTCGAGCGCCGCACCGAACAGTTTTTCGAGGCTGGGCGTCAGCCATTCGGGGAACTCGCCCTTCACCCAGGGCGCCATGCCGCGATGAATCAGATCGCGGCCAGCCAAGGTGTCGATCAATCCCCGCTCATCGCCGGTCAGCTTTTGCGGCGCATGCTCCTGGCCGGTGAACAGCTCGCCGATTTCGGCCACGGGCATTCTTGCGTCGAGCACCAGATCGGCGATCACGCGGCGGCGTGCGTCGAGCGGCGCATGCTTGCCGGCCAGCCACCAGTCGAGCCGCGCGCGCCGGCGCAAGAGGCCCCACAGTGCCAGCGAGATCGCACGCCGGTCCGACGAGCCGATATAGCGCCGCTGACGGAAATAGGACGACGCGATCTGGTCGGCCGGCGTGCGGCTCTGATCGATGGCGGAGGCAACTTCGAGAACGGCTTGCAGGCGGGCGGAGGGATTCACAAAACGTCTCTTCTCTTTTCATCACAACGGGCATGGTGCCCATCAGTTTACGCCTTCGCACTGAGTCCAACCGACACGGCGCGGTTCGTGCGGCGGCGTGGGCTCCGGCGGAACGGACTCCGGATGGTTCAATACATAGCCCTGCGCTTCGCACTCCGCGATGCAATCATGCAGCCTGCGAATATCTTCGGGCGGCAACGACGATCCCCATGGGGCGGCGCACGCTGCATCGCGGCCTGTCGTCGGATTGTGCAGCCGATAGGGTTGCCATTCGCCGCAACCGCTCAAGGCCGACATCAGCCCGATGATCAAGACGCCACGGCGCATGGATCGACCGCGTCGAGACTCAGTCCCCCACGCGGTAGTTCGGCGCCTCGCGCACGATGGAGACATCGTGCACATGACTTTCACGCAGGCCCGCATGGGTGACGCGGCGGAACTGACAATGACCCTGCATGCTGGCGATCGAGCCGTGGCCGGTATAGCCCATGCCCGCGCGCAACCCGCCGACCAGCTGATGGATCACCGCGCCGACCGGGCCCTTATAGGGCACGCGCGCCTCGATGCCTTCCGGCACCAGCTTGAGCGTCTCAGTCACTTCCGCCTGGAAGTAGCGGTCGGCCGAGCCGCGCGCCATCGCGCCGATCGAACCCATGCCGCGATACTATTTGTAGGAGCGGCCCTGATAGAGGAACACCTCGCCGGGCGCTTCCTCGGTGCCGGCGAAGAGCGAGCCGATCATCACGGCCGACGCGCCAGCCGCGATGGCTTTCGCGATATCGCCCGAGAATTTGATGCCGCCATCGGCGACCACGGGCGTGTTGCTCTTCATCGCGGCTTCGGCCGCTTCGAGCACCGCGGTCAACTGCGGCACGCCGACACCCGCCACCACGCGCGTGGTGCAGATGGTGCCCGGACCGATGCCGATCTTCACCGCGTCCGCGCCCACATCGATCAGCGCCTTGGCGCCGTCGCCGGTCGCGACATTGCCCGCCATGACCTGCGTGTAGTTGGTCAGCTTCTTGATCTCACGCACAGCGGCCAGCACGCCGGCCGAATGGCCATGCGCCGTATCGACCACGATGAGGTCGACGCCGGCATCGAGCAGCGCCTCGACGCGCGCGATCCCGTCCTTGCCGACACCGGTGGCAGCCCCGACGCGCAGGCGGCCTTTCTCATCCTTGCAGGCATTCGGATAGGCCTGGGCCTTTTCCATATCCTTCACGGTGACGAGGCCGATGCAGCGATAGGCCTCGTCGACCACCACCAGCTTTTCGATGCGGTGCTTATGGAGCAGGCGGCGCGCCTCTTCGGGCGGCACGCCTTCGCGCACGGTGACGACGTCCTTGGTCATCAGCGCACTGACCTTGGTCTGCGGATCGGTGGCGAAACGCACATCGCGATTGGTGAGAATGCCCACCACCTTGCCATCGGTCTCGATCACCGGCACGCCGGAAACCTTGTGATGCGCCATCAGCGCATGCGCCTCGGCCAGGGTCTTGTCGGGATGAATAACGACCGGGTTCACCACCATGCCCGATTCGAAGCGCTTCACCCGGCGCACTTCCTCGGCCTGGGCGGCGATATCGAGATTCTTGTGGATGATCCCCATGCCGCCGGCCTGGGCCATGGCGATGGCAAGGCGGCTTTCGGTGACCGTGTCCATCGCGGAGGAAACCAGCGGAATGCCGAGCTCGATCGTGCGCGTAAGCTTGGTGCGGGTGTCGGTCTGGGTGGGGAGGACTTCCGAGGCGGCCGGGACCAGGAGCACGTCGTCGAACGTAAGCGCTTCCTCGATCCACATGCCAACCTCCGGCGCAACGCGCCCTGTAGTGAGTTGGCGACGCTGTTTACACCGAAAGTTCCATCTTCACAAGCGACGCATGGGTGCCCCGCGTACGCTGCGCGCAAGACATTTATTTGCCGGCAAGCCGGACCGTCACCGATCTGTCGCCCCGGTGCGGGCTGACGATGGAACGGTTGAGGTCTATAATCGGAGTTTGAACGAAGCCTTCAAGCAAGGTGCTGGGGAACCGGCGTGAATCTCGAGTTTCTTCACTGCAAATCGGCCCCGTCCGGTCAGGGCAAACATGCCAAAGAGGCGCGCGGCACGGTGCTGTTCGTCCATGGCGCCTATTGCGGCGCCTGGATCTGGGCCGAGACCTTCCTGCCGTATTTCTGCGCCCAGGGCTGGAACAGCCATGCGGTCAGCCTGCGCGGCCATGGCGGCAGCGATGGGACATTGGCTTGGTCGAGCCTGGCCGATTACGTGGACGATGTGGACGCTGCGATCACGCGCATAGCGGAGCCCGTCGTACTGATCGGCCATTCGATGGGTGGCTTGGTGGTGCAGCACTATCTGGGCCGCGCCGGCAAGGCCGAGAACGTCCGCGCCGCCGTGCTGATGTCCTCGGTGCCGCCCTCGGGTCTCGGCTCGTCGGCGATGCACATGTCGCTGATCGCGCCCGATCTCCTCTGGCAACTCGGCATTCTCCAGACGCTCGGCCCCGACGCGGTCTCGCCTCACGTGATCAAGCGCGCGTTCCTCTCGCCCGACACGCCGGTCGAAGCGGTGAGGCACCTTCTGGTGCGCCTGCAGCAGGAATCGAACCGGGTGGCCACCGACCTCCTGGCGCCCGCGCAGCCGACCCCACCGCCGTTTTCCGAACGGCCGCCAATCCTGGTTCTGGGCGGCGACGCCGACGCCTTCCTGCCGGTCTCGGCCTTCCGCGAATCGGCGATCTACTGGAACGCCGAGCTCAAACTGCTCCAAGGCGCACCCCACGGCATCATGGTCGACACCGCCTGGTGGCAACCCGCGGCGGATACGGTGCTGGAGTGGCTGGAGGCCAAACTCTGAAGAAGGTTTGAACCGCCAAGGCGCAAAGACGCCAAGGGGCAACAACTCTTGGCGCGCTTGGCGTCTTGGCGGTGAAGCTTTTAGGCGGGATGGCCGGGTCAAGCCCGGCCATGACGAAAACAAGAGTTAGAGCAGCCCCGCGGCCTGCTGCGCCTTGAAGTAGGCGATCGTCTTTTCGAGGCCTTCTTCCAGCGTCACCTTCGGTTCCCAGCCGCCGAGCTTGGCTTTGGCGAGCGTGATGTCGGGCTTGCGCTGGAGCGGGTCGTCTTCCGGCAGCGGCTTCTTGATCAGCTGAGACTTGCCGCCGATCTTGGCCAGCACCATCTCGGCCAGTTCGCGGATGGTGAGTTCGCGCGGGTTGCCGATGTTGACCGGACCCGTGATCTCGTCCTGGTTCATCAGGCGAACCATGCCTTCGATCAGGTCGTCGACATAGCAGAACGAGCGGGTCTGGCTGCCTTCGCCGTAGATGGTGATCGGCTCGCCCTTCAGCGCCTGGACGATGAAGTTCGACACCACGCGGCCATCGTTCGGATGCATGCGCGGGCCATAGGTGTTGAAGATGCGCATGACGCGGATTTCGGTCTTGTGCTGGCGGTAGTAGTCGAAGAACAGCGTCTCGGCGCAGCGCTTGCCTTCGTCGTAGCAGGCGCGCGGGCCGATCGGATTGACGTTGCCGCGATACTCTTCGGTCTGCGGATGCACGGTCGGGTCACCATACACTTCCGAGGTCGAGGCCTGGAGGATGCGCGCGCGGGTACGCTTGGCGAGACCCAGCATGTTGATCGCGCCGTGCACGCTGGTCTTGGTCGTCTGCACCGGATCGAACTGGTAGTGCACCGGCGAGGCGGGGCAGGCGAGGTTGTAGATCTGGTCGACCTCGACATAGAGCGAGAAGGTCACGTCGTGACGCATCAGCTCGAAATTGGACTCGGTCAGAAGATGGGAGACATTGGCGCGGCGGCCGGTGAAGAAGTTGTCGACGCAGAGCACCTCATGGCCTTCGCGCACCAGCCGTTCGCAGAGATGGGAGCCAAGAAAACCTGCGCCGCCGGTGACCAGGATTCGTTTCTTCATTGCCATGGGAAGGCCGTGCCTTTCGTGTTCCAAACATACTGCGGCGCTTTACGCCGGTTACCGTCATAGCAAGTCAAGGGTTAATGGCCCCATAACGCCGCGAACGTCTCGGAAACGCTTGATTTCAAACCTGTTTCAGGGGTCGAGGCGACGATACGGGAACCACCATTGCGCTGGTCTCCGACCGCGCCGGGAGCTATACCCCTAGGCACCAATCGCAACTTCGGCGCGGCCCTGCGCCGGTTGATACCCTGGGGAGAAACGTCCATGCCCGTGTCGATGTACCAGGCCTCGGTTCCGGCCATCCTGAAGATGCTCAATGCTCTGAGCGGCGTGCTCGACAAGGCAGCGGCCTATTGCGCGGCGCGGAAGATCGACGAAAAGAACCTGCTCGCCTCGCGCCTGTTCCCCAACATGCTGCCCCTGAGCGCGCAGATCCAGATCGTCAGCGACAACGCCAAGGGCATCACCGCCCGCCTGGCGCAGGCCGAGATCCCGAGCTTCGCCGACACCGAGACCACGATCGCCGAATTGAAGGCACGCCTGGCCAAGACCGCGGACTTCATCAAAGGTCTGCATCCGTCGGCGTTCGACGGCGCCGAGGCGCGTGCGGTTGTCCTGAAGTTCCCGAACGCCCAGCTCGACTTCACCGGCCAGGACTACCTGTTTGTCCACGGCCTGCCCAACTTCTATTTTCATGCCACCACCGCCTACGACATCCTGCGCCATGCGGGGGTCGACCTGGGCAAGCGCGACTATCTCGCCTAGGGGTCGCGTCCAGAAGGTCGAGGACAGTCCGAACGGGTCACGATGACGGCGAGACGGTTCCCTTTCAATCTCGGCGGGATTGCTTTCCTGCACGACCTGGTGATGGCGGCATTGTCTCTGCCGTTGTCGCTTTGGCTGCGCGTGGGCAGCGACGCGCCGGAGGTATGGGATCTCGATTGGTTGCCCGAGGTGATGGGGCTGTTCGTCGTGGTGTCGGGCGGCGTCTTCCTGAGCGTCCGTCTCTACCGCGGCATCTGGCGTTACGCCTCGGTTAACGATCTGATCGCCGTGATCCGCGCGGTCACGCTCGACATCCTGATCTTCGTCCCGATCCTGTTCTTGATCACGCGCCTGGAGGATTTCCCGCGTTCGCTGCCGATTATCACCTGGTTCGTGCTGATCGCGCTTCTGGGCGGACCGCGTTTCCTCTATCGCATGGCCAAGGACCGCCACTGGCTAGGCTCGGCCGAGGACGGCACAGGGCGTCGCGTGCCGGTGCTGCTGGCGGGCGACGGTGACGGCGCCGAGCAGTTCATCCGCGCCATGCGCGCGCGCGACGGGGGCTATCGGCCCGTCGGCATCCTGTCGACCTCGATCGCGACCGTGGGGCGGCGCATTCACGAAGTCGAAGTGATGGGCACGCTGGACGCGCTGCCCGAGATCGCCAAGCGCCTGGCCGAACGCGGGCAGGCGCCCGAACGCCTTATCCTGACCGAACCGCATATCGACGGTGCCGCCGTGCGCCGCCTGCTCGATACTACCGACGCGGCCGGTATGACGCTGGCCCGCCTGCCGGGCCTCAACGAGTTGAAGACGGGCGTGGGCGACTCGGTCGAGGTGGCGCCCGTCGCCGTCGAGGATCTGCTGGGCCGGCCACAGGCGGTGCTCGACCGCACCGCCATGCGCGCGCTGATCAAGGGCCGCCGTGTGCTGGTGACCGGTGCCGGCGGCAGCATCGGTTCGGAACTGGCACGGCAGATCGCCGATGCGGAGCCCGCACATCTGGCGCTCCTCGACAACAGCGAGTTCGCGCTCTACACGATCGACCGCGAAATTGCCGGGCTGCATCCCGAGCTGCCGCGCGAAGCCTTGATCGGCAATGTGCGCGACCGGGTGCGCATCGCCCATGTAATGGCAGCCCTCAAGCCCGAACTGGTGTTCCACGCGGCGGCGCTGAAGCATGTGCCCCTCGTCGAGGCCAATCCGATCGAAGGCGTGCTGACCAATGCGATCGGCACCCGCGTCGTGGCCGATGCGGCGCTGGCGGCCGGCGTGCGGCTGATGGTGCTGATCTCGACCGACAAGGCGGTCAATCCATCGTCGATCATGGGCATGGCGAAGCGCGCGGCGGAGACCTACTGCCAGGCCATCGACGGCGAAGCCAACCAGACGCGCATCATCACCGTGCGCTTCGGCAATGTGCTGGGCTCAACGGGGTCTGTCGTGCCGTTGTTCCGCCAGCAGCTCGCGGCCGGCGGCCCGCTGACGGTCACCCATCCCGACATGACGCGCTATTTCATGACCGTACGCGAGGCGGTTGAACTTGTATTGCAGGCCTCGGCCTTGGGTGACGCCGACCAGTCCTGGCGCGGCCGCGTTTTCGTGCTCGATATGGGCGAGCCGGTGCGCATCGTCGACTTGGCACGGCAGATGATCCGCCTGGCCGGCAAGCGCCCCGACATCGATATCGGCATCGCCTTCACCGGGTTGCGCCCCGGCGAGAAACT
>CAZNZI010000016.1:0-15947 GCA_964577475.1 uncultured Rhodospirillaceae bacterium | reverse complement strand
GGCTCGCCGCCTTCTCGATCCAGCCGCGCGCGATCTCGGTGCGGTTATCGGTGCTCCATTTGTAGAGGCCCACCGGACCGGCGGCGCCGAATTCGGTGAACACGATCGGCCCCGCCTTGCGGCGCGTCTCATCGAACACATAGAAGACCGGGATGCGCGGCCATGTGAAGCGATCGGTGTCGTAGTGCACCGTGTTCCAGAATTCGGAATAGGTGAGCAGCGTGGTTTCGGCCTTGAAGCGCCGGCCGGTGCGGTCGACGGCCATGAAACTGCCGGACGCGAAATTCTCCTCGAAGGCGGCCGGGAAGTCGGGGAACTTCAGCTTGAGGCTGCCGTTCATCACCGCCATGTGCCACATGTCCGCGCCAAGCGCCTGCACCAGCCGCAGACCGTCACCCGTATTGGCAGGATTGCCCCCTGCCGCCACGGGATGGATCGGCAGATAGGTCTTGAGCGCCTGCGCATCGTGTTCGAAGCCGCCGCAGGTCAGGATCACGGCGCGGCGTGCACGCACGGCCAGCCGCTTGCCTTTCTGCGTAATCCGCATGCCGACCACCGTGCCCGATCCGTCCGTGATCAGGCTTTCGACGGGGCTGTTCCATTCGATGGGAATGGAACGCGCGCGCACGGCATCGTCGAGCAGCTTGAAAAAGTCATGCCCATAGCCGAGCGCCCCATCCGGCTTCGTCGTGTAGTGGACCTTGATCGTCTCATTGCCGGGCCACAGCTTATTGCGACCCTCGGGTTTGAACACGGCGAAGCCGGAGGCGCCGAGCTGGGTCAGCCAGTCCTTGTTCTCGACGCTCATCTTGGCCCACGCCGCGATGATGTCATCACCGATATCACGTGAGTCCGGATGCTCTACGTTGACCCGCGCAATGAACTGCATGTAGGCGATAGCTTGCTTTGCATTCTCGGGACAGAGCACGACACCCAACGACATCTGGGTGCTGGAGGTATGACGCCGTTCGCTCTGTTTTTCGAGCACCAGCACCCCCGCCCCACAATCCTGCGCCGTGATCGCGGCTACGGCACCGGCGCCACCGTAACCGACCACCACCACATCTGCCGTCCGGTCCCAAACCGTCGCCGTCACTGAAACCCGGTTGCCGCCGCCCCGTCCTGGCATTCCCATCTCCTCCACGCCTTACCGTGGCACAGCCGTTGCTATTTTGGCAGGGCTATCGCCGCCTTCGGGAATAGCCATAGGTTGCCGGCGCGAATTGCATCATATTCGGGCAGTGCATGCCGGTTTGGGTGCAGATTGACAGTCCCGACTGGGCCGCACTAGATGGCGCTTTACCGCATCCTGGCGCATGGGGCGCGCCTGGACGCGCAAAGGAGTGGAAGAGAATGTCGTCGCCTTCGCCGGCGTCCAAGCCGGTCCACAACCCGCCTGGCGCGCCGATCGAGCGGCCCTTGATCGCCATACAGTCGGTGGCCAAGACCTATCCAAATGGTACTGAGGCGATCCGCAGCTTCAGCCTGGATATTCCCGCCGCGCCCCAATTCTTGAGCCTGCTGGGCCCTTCGGGTTGCGGCAAAAGCACCTTGCTGCGGATGATCGCGGGGTTGGAAGCCTGCTCCGCCGGCCAGATCGACTGGCCGACGGTGGCCAATGATGGACATGCGCGATCGATGCCCGAGATCGGCTTCGTCTTCCAGGATGCGACCCTGATGCCCTGGGCAACCGTGTTCGACAACGTCTACTTGCCCCTGCGCCTGAAAGGGAAACGGCGCAACGAGGCGCGCGATCAGGTGATGGATCTGCTGAGGCAGGTCAATCTGGAGAAATTCGCCAAAAGCTATCCCCGCGAGTTGTCGGGCGGCATGAAGATGCGCGTGTCGATCGCGCGCGCACTGGTGACCCGGCCGAAGGTTCTCCTGATGGACGAACCCTTCGCGGCGCTCGACGAGATCACGCGCCTGCGGTTGAACAACGATCTCTTGCAGTTGTGGGAAACGCAGAGGCTCACCGTCATCTTCGTCACCCATAGCGTCTACGAATCGGTGTTCCTCTCCGACCGCATCGTGGTGATGGCGTCCCATCCCGGGCGGCTGATGGCCGATCTGCCGATCGCCGCGCCCTATCCGCGCACCGAGGACTATCGGACCTCGTCCGTCTACAACGATTTCTGCCGCGACGTTTCCGGGTGGCTGCACAAAGCCATGGTGGCTGGCGGGGAGGAACGCTGATGAGCGATCAACAAAGGCCTCTTTCGGCGAAGCCCGCCGCGGGCAAGACGATCGGCTGGGCTCTGGCGCAGGCGGCGCCTTACATCTTCGGCTTCCTGTTCCTGGCGATCTGGGAAGCGGCTGTGCGCATCAACAATCTGCCGCAGTACCTGCTGCCGAGCCCGACCAATATCATCAGCACACTGTTCCATGATTTCGGCTCGCTTTTTCCGAGCTTAGTGGTGACGGTAACGATTACCGTCGAGGCCTTCGTTATCGCCGCAGTCGGTGGATTGCTACTGGCGATGCTGTTCACCAGTTCGCGCTGGGTCGAGCGCAGCTTGTTTCCCTACGCCGTCATCATGCAGGTGACGCCGATCGTTGCCATCGCGCCGCTGATCATTATCTGGGCCAAGGACACCCACCTCGCTCTCTTGATCTGCGCCTGGCTGGTCGCGTTTTTTCCCGTCGTCTCGAATGCGGCCGTCGGTCTCAACAGCACTGACCGCAATCTGGTCGATCTCTTCCGCCTCTACGGTGCCAACCGGTGGCAGGCGCTGACCCTGTTGCGGTTGCCGAGTTCGATGCCCTTCTATCTTGCCGGCCTGCGCATCTCGGGCAGCCTCGCACTGATCGGAGCCGTGGTGGCCGAATTCGTGGCTGGCACGGGCGGCGCAAAATCGGGCCTGGCCTATCGCATCCTGGAGACAGGCTATCGGCTGGAAATCCCGCGCATGTTTGCGGCGCTGGTTCTCATTTCCGTCACAGGCATCGCCATCTTCTTCCTGCTATCCCTGTTGTCACGCTATTTGCTGCGCCATTGGCACGAAAGCGCCCAACGATAGGGACTGCGGAAAGGCATGCGCATCCTGCTGGTCTATTGTCACCCGATCGCTGAAAGCTTCACCGCGGCCGTACGCGATGCGGCGCTGGCCGGTTTGGCCGAAGCCAGGCACGAAGTGCGCGTCACCGATCTTTATGCCGAAAACTTCAATCCGGTGATGTCGCGCCAGGACCGGCTCGAATACCTCGACACAACAATCAACACGCGCCACGTCGCCGATCATGTGGCCAATCTACGTTGGGCTGAAGGCCTCGTCTTCGTCTTCCCGACCTGGAACAACGGCTTGCCCGCGATGTTGAAGGGCTGGTTCGACCGCGTCTGGGTGCACGGCGTCGGCTTCACACTGAAGGAAGGCGGCGTCAGCCAGTTCATTCCCAACCTGACCAATATCCGTCTGATGGCCGGTCTCAGCACCGGCGGCGCGCCGCGGCTGCTGACCTGGCTGTCGGGCCATACGGCACGGCGCAGCTTGCTGCGCGGGATGCGGGCACAATGCAATGCCCGCTGCAAAACCCTGTGGATGTGCCACTACCGCATCGACAGTTCGACACCCAAAAGCCGCGCCACGCATCTGGCCCGCGTGCGGGCGCGTATGGCGGGGATTTAGACGATCGCGTCGAGTTCGCGATAATCGGGCGCGGTCTCGGTCACCTGCTTCCCGTTGCGTATGACGAGGCGCGGTGACGAAGGCCGGGTGAGAAGCTCGACCCAACTGCGCATGCGGAACAGAATCAAATCGGCTGGCGCGCCTGCACGTAACATTCCGCCGCCGGGAACCTTCATCACCTGTGCCGGCGTCGCGGTGATCGTGCGCACCCATCCCCCCCAGGGATGATCGAGATGCGCGATGCGCACGGCCTGAGCAAAGACCTCGACCGGGTCGAGATCGCCATAGGCATAGAACGGGTCGCGCGTATTGTCGCTGCCCACGGCCACGGGCACGCCGCCGGCCGCCAGTTCCTGGATCGCCGTGACGCCGCGCCAGCGCGGTGTATGCGGCGCCGGCTGGCGGTCCTGAAGGTAGAGGTTGCAGAGCGGCAACGACACGACCGCTATGCCCGCATCGGCGACTTTGGCGATAGTCCGCGCCGCCTGATCGGGCGTGCGTACCGAAAGGCTGCAGCAGTGGCCCGCCGTTACCCGACCCTGATAGCCGTGGCGGAGCGTCGCCTCGGCCACCTGTTCCAAACAGTTCGATCCCGGATTGGCCGTCTCGTCGGCGTGGATATCGACATCGACATTGCGGTCGCGCGCCATGGCGAAGAGGCGGTCGAGCTTCGGCCCCGCATTCGGGTCGTCGAGCGCGAACGTGCCCAGAAGCCCGTCATGCTCCGCGACCAGGTCGGCGATATGCTCGCCCTCCTTGGTCTCGAACGCATCGAGCGGTGCGAGCGCCGACCCCTGCAGCGCGATACGCCCCGTCCAGCGCCGCCGCATCTCGCCCAGAACCGGCCAGCTGATATCGGCCTGTTTGCCCATCGAGTCGATGTGGGTGCGGATGGCCGATGTGCCGTGTGCATAGGCGCAGCGCAGGCCGAACTCCATCCGTGCCGCCACGTCCTTCTCGACCCAGTGCGCGGTCTGATCGGCGTGGACGGCATCGATCGCGTCGCGCCAATTGCCGCTGGGATTCGGTGCGCGGTTCCAGATGAAGCCCTTGTCGAGATGGGTATGCAGATCGGCACAGGCCGGCCAGACCATGCCGCCATCCAGATCGATCGACGGTCCGGCAACCTTAGACCCAGCCGCCGGACCAAGATCGAGCCCCGCGATCGTCCCGCCGGCAATGGTCAACGCCGCTGGAAGCAGCGCTTCGGAGAGCGGGTCGCCCCCGTCACTTTTGTCGAGCAAGCAGGCGGGAACCCGCGCGCCCGTGATGCGATAGGTGGCACCCGACGGAAAAGCGGGAAACGGGGTCGTCGGCACGCTTACTTCAGCCCGAACTTCTTGTTGATGAGACTGAGGTCGTAAGCCGACTTGTAGTCGACGTCGGCCGGGTACATGCCAGCCTTCACCATCTCATCGAACAGCTGCTTCCACCGCTCGTCGGTCATCGCGCCGATGCCAAGCGTCTTCGCATCGCCCGATTCGACGATGCCGTGTTCCTTCAACGCTTCGCGTGAATGGACCAGGCTTTCCATCTTCATCTCGGGATTGGCCTGCTGAATCAACGCGAAGGCTTTCGATGGATCGCCGTCGAGGAATTGCTGCCAACCTTCGATCGTCGCATTGATGAAGCGCTGGATGACATCCCTTCGCTTCTCGAGCGTATCTTTGCGCACGCTGATCAAATGGGCATAGTCCTTGTAGCCCTCGTCGGCGAAGAGAAAGGATTGCGGGTCGGACCCTTCCTTCTCGGCGGTAAAGGGCTCGTTGGTGATGTAGCCTTGCTGGATCACCGTCGGATCGTGCAGGAACGGGCCAAGATTGAAGGTGTAGGGACGAATCTGCTCGTCGGTATAGCCGAACTTCATCTTCATCCACGGCCAATAGGCGTCACGGGCGAAGGACGACACCATGATGGGATGATCCTTGAGGTCGGCCAGAGATTTGAAGCCCTGGGATTTATGGGCCATGAAAATCTGCGGGTTCTTCTGGTATATCGCGGCAACGCCAACCAATGGCACGCCTTCCTTGGCGAAGCGGATCTCCTGGAGCGCGGTCAGCAGTACGGCATCCACCGTACCCGAAGCGACCAGCTGCGGGTTGTTCACCTGCGGTCCGCCGGGAACGATGGTGACATCGAGTCCGTATTTCTCGTAGATGCCGGCCGCTTTGGCCTGGTAGTAGCCGCCATGCTCGCCCTCTGCCACCCAATCGGTGCCGAAGGTCAGCTTGTCGAGCGCGAAAGCGGCCGTCGAGAGCCCCATCGCCACCGCGCCCAGCACCACACCGAATATTGCTCGCCGCATCGCGCTCATGATCATTCCCCCTGGTCTCTTAAAAGCAAAAACGCCGGGGCGCGCATATCGCCGCCCCGGCGTGGCTTGGATTTCGTCGGCGCCCGCCCTCACTGGGCCGGCGGCATGCCGACTTTCTTATTCACGAACTGCGAATCATAGGCGGCTTTATAGTCCTCACCGTCAGCGGTGATCTTGTCCTTCGTCATCTGATCCCAGATCGCCTTCCAGCGCGCATCGGTCATCGCGCCGATGCCGAGCGTCTTGGCGTCGCCGCTGGTGAAGATCTCGTTCGCCTTGAGCTGGTCCCAGGTGTACTTCATCTGGTCGTCGCTCATTTCGGGATTGTCTTTCTTGATCGCCGCGAAGGCAACGCTGGGATCGCCGTTCAAGAAGGCGTAGCAGCCCTTCAGCGTGGCGTCGACGAAACGCTGGACCAGTTCGGGCTTCGACTTCACCCATTCGGTACGCGCACCGATCAGCGAGCCGGTATCGACATACCCGTAGTCCGCCAGCAGGAACACCGCCGGGTTGGCGCCACCCTTCTTCGCCGCGAACGGCTCGCTGGTCAGGTAGCCCTGCTGGATCGTGTTCTTGTCCTGCAGGAAGGGCGCCAGATTGAAATTGTACGGACGAATCTGATCTTCGGTGAAGCCGAATTCGGCCGACAGCCACGGCCAGTACGCCTGCACCGAGAAGGAAGAGATCATGATCGGCTTACCCTTCATATCGGCCAGCGAGTGCATGCCGGCTTCCTTGTGGGCCATCAGGATCTGTTCGTTGCGCTGCATCAGCGCAGCGACGATGGTGATCGGAATTTTGTTCTTGGTCATCCCGATCGCCTGGATGCCCGAAGAGATGATCGCGAAATCGACCGCACCCGAGGCCAGAAGCTGCGGCCCGTTCACACTGGGACCGCCTGGCTGGATCGAGACATCGAGCCCGGCCTTCTCATAGGTGCCATCGGCCTTCGCCTGGTAGAAGCAGCCATGCTCGGCTTCGGCCGTCCAATCAGCGATGAACTTCACCTGGTCAGCCGCTCGCGCGGCGCCCGGCATAACGAGCGCCAGTGTTCCCGCGACCGCAAATGCGCCACCCAGAATCGTGCGCGCGATTCCGTTTTTCTTCATCACGCTCATCATGATTTCTCCCCGTGACTAAAGGCTATGGTTCATGCCGACCACGCGGCCACAGTCCTCAACCCACTCGAAGCAAACTATATACCACCCCCAAAACCCCAGCAATCGAAGCACCCGCCCCAGGGCGGAAAACGCTTATTCCGCCGCGCGCAACACGCCGGACGGGCTCTTCGATTGCCGCATATGCTGGTTGTAGGCGTCGAGCCAATCCTGCCCTTCAAGGGCCAGAAATGAGCCGCTGCGTGCATAAAGATTGACCTCGGGATTGTCGACGCCCGGCGGCGCCACGCCGTCGGCCGCCAGTGCCCTCACCGCCTTCAGCATCCGCTGCCGCGTGCGCGCGACCATCGCGTCACTGGGCGCCAGATGCTCGAAGGTGCGGTCGACAATCGGCCCCATGCTCTCGGTGGCGAGTTGATCCTGGATGGTGATTCCGGTGACGCCCGTGAAGCTCCGCGTACGCTGCGCCGCGCGGTCGATGCGGTGGTCGTTCATGCTGTTGCTGGCGAGCCGACCGCGACCCAGCCAATCGTCGGTCTGCGGAAGCAGGTCGTGCTTGTATTCGAGGCCGGGGATCGTCTGCCCGTCCTTCAAAGTGCGCAGCGGCGCCGTGCGTTTGGTCCAGGCGAAGTTGACGAACATCGTATGTGTGTCATCGAGCGGCACCCAGGCATCAGCGGTGACGTTGTCCTCGAAAGTGCCATCCGGAAACAGCGCCCAGAACGGGAAGAGGAAATGGGAGATGCGCCAATAGGTGCTGCCCGGATCGCCTTTGCGATAAGCGCCGCACATCGTGCCCCAGTCGGTTTCCTTCACATGGAAATCGGGGGCGCGATCGATGACGGAGAAGCGATGCATATTGGCAGGATCGAGATCGTCGGCCTTCACGCTCCCCATATGCAGGAAGCCGAAATGGGACGTGTCGAGGTCGCCCTCCAACGCCTGCAGCCAGTTGCAGTCGCGCTGCGTCATGGTGACGCGCACTTCGCCTTCAGGCAGCAGCGTCGCCTCGACCATCGGCGGCGGCGGCGCGACTTCGCGCGATCCCATATAGACCCAGACGACGCCGTGGCGTTCGAAGGTCTTGTAGGCCTTGGCGTGGATGCGATCCTCGAAGCGCCGACCCGGTGGCACGTTCGGCATGTCGAGACACTTGCCCTCCACGTCGAACTTCCAGCCGTGATAGATGCAACGCAATCCGCCCTCTTCGTTGCGGCCGAAGAACAGCGAGGCGCAGCGGTGCGGGCAGCGGTGATCCATGATGCCGGCGCGGCCGGCACTATCGCGAAATCCGATCAGCTTCTCACCGAGCAGCATCAGCCGCAGCGGCGTGCCGTCGGCGACCAGTTCCGAGGACTTACAGGCGGGCAGCCAGTATTGCCGCATCAACTCGCCCATCGGCGTACCGGGGCCGACGCGGGTGAGGGTCTCGTTGTCCTGCGCCGAGAGCATTGCGCGTCTATCCAGCCGAGGCGCGCGCTTGCTTGGTGCCGCCCGGCTTCCAGCTCGGGTCCTCCCAGGCAAGCATTTTGCCCGGATTGAGCAGGCCCTTCGGATCGACCTGGCGCTTGAAGTCGAGCTGAAGCTGATCGACCTGCTTCATGCCGCCTTCTTCGAGCGTGTAGGCGTGCGGATTGAACTGCTGGCAGCCGTGGGATTCATGATAGGCCATGATCTCGTTCAGCCGTTCTTCAGTGGTGAAGCGCACCAGTTGAAGCGCCGCACAGGAAAACGCTTTGCCGTCGCGTACGAATTCGAGATGCATCGGCACTTCATCGCCGAAATGCTTGTACATATGTTCGACCAGCTCGATGTTCTTGCCGGCCGGAAAGCGCGTCTGGAGATAGGTGATCGTCGGATCGGTCTTCAGCGCCCAGAGCGTGGTGTGATTCCAGGTGTATTCGTAGATCGGAACCCGGCGCTCTTCCTCCACCTCGTGCTCGGTCTTGCGGTAGACGATCTCCGCGCCCTTGTCGCGGACGAAGATCTCGAACGCCTCCCAAGCATGTTCCGCGATCATCACCATGGCGCAAGCCTTGCCCTCCGGCACCAGGCCGGCGAGCGGCTTGAGGTACTGCTGCGGGATTGGCGGCGCGAGAACCGTGCAAAGCTTCTTGAGAATGCCCGGCTGTTCGGCCAACTCCTGGCCGAAGCGCGCACCGGTCATGAAATCGTCGAAGACGACGACGGCATCGATCCAGTTGTAATGGGTCGTCGTCGGCATCTCGAGTTCGGTGATGACGCCGGTCACGCCGTAGGAATGGCTGATCTTCGGGATGTCGGTGCCGCGCAATTCGATGATGCGCGGTTCGGCCTCCATCGTGGCGATCCTGGCCGCGACGATGTTGCCGCGTTCGCGCAGCATGCCCCAGGAGATCGAGCCAATGCCACCCGAGCCGCCAGCCACGAACCCGCCGATGGTGGCGGTGCGCCGCGTCGAGGGGAACATGCGGACCTCTTGACCTTGCTTAGCCAGTTCGGCATCGAGTTCGACGATCTTCTTGCCGGCCTGGACGCGGCAGACGCCTGGCTTGGCCCACACCAGTTCGTCCATCATCGACACATCGAGCACAATCCCGCCGCGCACCGGCATGGCCTGACCGTAATTGCCCGTGCCGGTGCCGCGCGTGGTGAGCGGCACGTCATGCTGGTAACACGCCTTCAACACCCTCAGAACATCGGCCTCGTTGCGCGGCATGACAATCGCGTCGGCGACGATGTCGTCGAGCTGCCGCTTGAGGACGGGACTGTACCAATAGTAGTCGCGACTTTTCTGCTTGACGCGCAGCGGGTCCTTGAGGACCGGAACGTCACCGATGGCGGCGAGGAAGGCGGAACGATCGGTCATTCTTCACCCTGCGGAATCTATTTGGGCAAGTAGGCGGTGGCTTCGACTTCCACGAGAATCTCGGGCGACGGCAGCATCGCCGTGACCTGCACGACGGTGGAGACCGGCGGATCGTCGGGGAAGAAGCTCGTCCGCACTTTGTTGAAGAGCGGATAATCGTCGAGATCCTTGAAGTACTGCACCAGCTTGAAGACGTTCTTCATGCTGCCGCCGGCCGTCTCGATGGTCGCCCTGATACGATCGAACACGTACCAGCTTTGCGCCAGGATCGGCCCCTGGCGAATATCGACCGAGAATTCACCCGTCTCGCCGATTTGCTTGCGCACCTCGGACGGCAGATCGGCGAAACCCGTGATGATCTTGCTGCGTGCCGGATCGACCGCGATGATGCCAGACAGAAAGATGAAATCGCCCACACGCTTATAAGCAGCGTAACGCGCCAGCGGTTTGGCGATCCCCGGCTCGCTCATGTTTTCTTATCCTTCTTCACCGACCAGGCCGGCTCGTTGTCGAGCCAGGAAAGCGGTGCGCGATCGATCTCGGCCAGCAGCTCAACAAGCCGATCAGAGACGAACTCGAGAACCGTCTTGCCCTTCTCCGCCGTCGCCACGGTCGCGTTGCCGGTCGCGCCCAGCGGATTGAGATCGTGCGACTGCCAGGCCACTTTGCCCTTGGGCATCAGCGACAGGTATTTGTAGTCGCGCACCATGTCTTCGGTCAGCGAATGGAAGTTTTGCGCCTTGTCCATCTTCACCAGATCGGGGCGCAGATGGAGCATGATCGACGTCTCTTTGTCGCCGCCATGGATGCCGTGCAGCGTCTCATGGGCGGGGAACATCCCCTCGGGCAGGCCGAGCGTGTAGGTGTTCGAACTGACCACCATGATCTGATGCTTGGCGCGCAGATCGCGGGCGACGACTTCGAGCAGCGCCATCTGGCCGCCGTGGCTGTTGAGGATCAGCAGCTTGCGCACGCCCGACGCTGCGACACAGGCGCCGATCTCCATCCAGATGTGTAACAGCGTTTCGACCGTGAAGGTCAGCGTGCCCGGATAGCGCTCATGCTCATTGCTCTTGCCGACCTTCTGGGTGGGCAGGAAGCCGACGAGCAGGTTGTTCGGGATCTTGGGAACCGCATGGGCGATCACCGCATCGATGATCGCGCTATCGACCTCAAGCGGCAGATGCGGGCCGTGGGCCTCGATGGCGGCGACGGGCAGGACCGCGATCATCCGCCCGACATCCAGATGGGCAAACTCTTCGCTGGTGAACTCGGCCCAATACCGTTTCATCGATCAAACGCTCCCCGGAACCGGAACCGATCATGGTAGAGGCTCCGGAGGGGGGTTCAACCGCTTTTTGCGGTGCGGTAGGAGATTCAGCGCATCGGCCGCACAAGGGCGCGTTCGGCGGCTGTGATCATTGCATCGGCATTGATCCCGTAGGCGGCATAGAGATCGGGGATGTCGCCGGATTGGCCGAATCGGTTGACGCCGAGCGGTGCGACCCGCTGTCCCCGTACGGCGCCGAGCCAGGACAGCGTGGCCGGATGGCCGTCAAGGGCCGGAACCAGAACTGCGTCGCGCGCCAGGGGCGCCAGCAGCCGGGTAATATGGGCACCGGTGGGATCGTCCAGCCACCCGGCATGCAACCGATCCGGGGAAGTGACGACCATGAGGCCGATGCGGGAGTGGCGCTCACCCAGGTGGGCGACGGCCTCGATGGCTTCGGGGACCAGCGCCCCGGTTGCGATCACGGCGATCTCGGCGCCCTCGCCCGGCGGCCGTAGCCAATAGGCGCCCTCGACCACCGCCCCGGCGTCGAGCGGACGATTCAACTGCTCCAACGGGCAGGTCGAGAGGCGCAGATAGACCGAGCCGCCATCGGGGCGCTGCACGTGATCGAAGGACCAGCGCAGGATGGCCGCCAGTTCGTCCACATAGGCGGGTTCGAACATGGTCAGGCCCGGCTGCCCCATGCCGATCAGCGGCGTGATGATCGATTGGTGAGCACCGCCCTCGGGCGCCAATGTGATGCCCGAAGGCGTGCCGGCAAGAATGAAACGCGCATCCTGGTAGCAAGCATAGTTCAGCGCATCGAGGCCGCGGGCGATGAAGGGGTCGTAGACCGTGCCGACGGGAATCAGCCGCTTGCCGAACAGCGGATCGGCCAGGCCCAACGCGCCCAGCATCAGAAACAGGTTGTTCTCGGCGATGCCGAGTTCGATATGCTGCCCTTCGGGCGTGCGCACCCATTTGAGCGCCGAAAGGAGCTTGCGGTCCTTGAACACGTCAGCGTGCGGCGCGCGGGCGAACAGGCCGGTGAGATTGACCCAGCCACCGAGATTGGTGGACATGGTGACGTCCGGCGAAGTGGTGACGACGCGCTTGGCGAATTCTCCGCCGCTCTTGGCCACCTCGATCATCGCCTTGCCGAAGCCCTCCTGGGTCGACATCGTCCCGCCACTCGTCACATTGACCGCAGGAACCGACAGCGCGGTCTCCGCGGATTTGCTGGCGCGCAGGTGTTCGCCGTAGGACGCAGCAGCGAGCAGGTTTTGCAACTGCACCGTTTCATGCGGCGCAAGACCGGCATCGATCTCCCACTCCGCACCCGCCGCAATGCCCTGGGCTGTACGGAACGCGGCCATCTGTTCGGCGTTCATCAGGCCTGCATGGTTGTCCTTGTGCCCGGCAAAGGGCAGGCCCCAGCCCTTGACAGTGTAGGCAACGAAGCAGGTCGGTGTCTCGCTCTTGGCCGCGGCGTCGAAGGCCGCGGCCACCGCCTCCATGTCGTGCCCGCCGAGATTGGTCATCAGCTGATGCAGTGCCGCGTCGTCGTGATCGGCAAGCAGGCGCTGGATACCGGGGTCGGTACCCAGCGTCTTCTCCAGCTCGCGGCGGAAACCGCCCCCCCCCTCGAAGGTCAGGGCCGAATAAAGGTCGTTAGGGCAGTCGTCGATCCAGCGTTGCAATGCTTCGCCGCCCGGACGCTTGAAGGCTTCTTCCAGCAAACGGCCGTATTTGAGCGTGATGACGTTCCACCCGACCGTACCGAAGAAGGAATGGATCTTCTGAAACAGCTTATCGGCCACAACACCGTCGAGACTCTGGCGGTTGTAGTCGATCACCCACCAGACATTGCGGACATCGTGCTTCCAGCCTTCCAGCAGCGCCTCGAAGACATTGCCTTCGTCGAGCTCCGCATCTCCGATCAGCGCAACCATGCGGCCGGGCTTGGTGTCGAGCAGATCGTGCGTTTCGAGGTAGTCCTGCACCAGACTCGCGAACAGTGTCGCGCCGACGCCCAAACCCACGGAGCCCGTCGAGAAGTCGACCGGCGGCGCGTCCTTCGTGCGTGACGGATAGGATTGCGCGCCGCCATAGGCACGGAACCGTTCCAAAGCCTCGCGGGTCTGCACGCCCATCAGGTACATCAATGCATGGAACACCGGCGCGGCATGCGGCTTCACCGCGATGCGGTCCTGCGGGCGCAGCGCATGGCCGAAAAGCGCCGTCAGCAGCGTTACGGCCGATGCGCAACTCGCCTGATGGCCGCCGACCTTCAGCCCATCGCGATTGGGCCGGATGTGATTGGCGTGGTGGATCGTCCAGGCCGACAGCCAGAGCGCACGGCGCTCAAGCAGGCGCAATGCGGCGATATGGTCGGGGACTGAGGCGGTATCGCTGGACTGAACCAGGCGGAGCGATGCGGTCATGGCGAAAGTATACGAAACGCTTTCCGGCATGGGGTTGCGAAGACTGGCTTCCGGATGTCCGATTTTGATGTAATATTGCGCTATGAGCAGAAAATCCTCGGACGAATTGCGCCAGATGGCGCTGGACGCAATCGACCGGCGCGTGTTGGCGGCGCTGCAAGACAACGCGCGCATTCCCAATGTCGAACTGGCGGAGGCGGTCGGGCTGAGCCCTTCGCCCTGTCTCCGCCGGGTGCGGGCGCTTGAAGAGAGCGGCGTCATCCGCCGCTATGTCACGCTGATCGATCCGGGCATGGTGGGCCTACCCGTCAGTGTGTTCGTCAACGTCTCGCTCGAACGGCAAGTGGTAAAGGCGCTGCACAAGTTCGAGGCGGCGGTGCTGACGCGGCCCGAGGTGATGGAATGCTATCTGATGACCGGCGATGCGGACTATCTGCTGCGCGTCGTCTGCGCCGATCTTGCCGCTTACGAGCGCTTCCTTCTCCAACACCTGACGGTGGTACAGGGCGTCTCCGCGATCCGCTCGTCCTTCGCCTTGAAGCAGGTCAAATACTCGACCGCCCTTCCCCTCGCGCGCTGAGGAACCCCGCACGGCTTCTCACGGAACGACGTGCAGGCCGTCCGTCGCGAATGCGACCGGCCCCTTGAAAGACTGTGCGATCGAGGCCGTCACCTCGTCGCGGCGGCTATCGATTGCGCGAGAAAGATGAGTGAGAAGCAAGGCCTGGACCTTGGCGTTGTCCGCGACCGATCCGATTGCCGCAGGTGGAGAATGCAGCGCGTAGAGTGCCGGCCGGGAACCGGGCGGATCGAGCACGACGGAATTGAAGACCAGAAGCGACGTTCCAGCGGCAATGCGTTCGAGATTCTCCAGGCCGTTGGGATCGATATCGCCGCTGAAGGTGAGGCTTTTGCCGCCATGGTCGATGCGATAGATGATCGCCGGTGCGTCGCGATGATGTCCGGCAATGGCACTGATCGTCAGGTCATTATCCGAGAAAATCCGCTTCGGCTGCCGATAAGCGCGAGACTCGGCAGACAGGTCGGTGACCTTGAATTTGATCGGCGCCGAAAACGCGGGCAGATAAGAGAAAGCTCCTGTTGGACCAAACAGGAGCGCGATGAAGCGACTTGTCGCCGGAAAGACCGCGTTTTCGCGATCACCGCGCCGTCCAGTCGGCCCGAAGATCTTGAATGTGGCAGGACGGCCATTCGACACGGCGCGGGCTTTGACAAGGCCGGGCAGATCGCCGACGTGGTCGATGTGAAGATGCGTGAGCAGGATGATGTCGATCGTATCGAGACGTACGCCGGCCTCGCCAAGTCGGGCAAAACACCCCGGACCGGTATCGACCAGGATACGGGGAACGCCGTCGACGATGACCAGATTGCAGGACGCCGCGCGCCCCAGAGCCGCCGGACCGCCGGAGCCCAGGACCAGCAACTCCAGCGGCACGGCCACAGCCGGGGTTTCCGCTTCGACCGGCACCAGCGGCAGGACCGTAAAGATCAACACCAGGAGAGCGGCGTAACGACACATTTTGGTTGCCCTCCCTTTTGCGATAGCGCGTTGCCCTAGAGCGTTTTTGTCTGGCCGCCGTCCATGTCGATCAACGCGCCATGGAGATAGCGGGCACGGGCGCTGGCGATATAGGCAACCAGACCGGCGACGTCGTCGGGCTCCCCCATGCGGATGATGTTCGACTCGGCAACGATGGCTTCGACGGCTTTCTTTTCGTCGACGCCCAGTTCCTGGGCCTTGGCCTTCACCCGGGCCGCCAACCGGTCAGTGCGCACATTGCCGGGACAGATCACGTTGACGCGCACCTGGTCCTTCACGCCGCGGTCGGCCAGCGCCTTTGTCAGCGACAGCAGCGCCGCGTTGACCGAACCACCGATCGCGAATTCCGGCCCCGGCGTACGGCCGCCGGCGCCCGAGATGATCACCACCGCGCCCTGGGCCGCGGTGAGCGCCGGCCAGGCCGAGCGGATCAAGCGCATATGGCCGAAAAACTTCAGCGCGAAGCCGTCGGCCCAGTCGTCGTCGGTCAAGGTCAGGAAGTCGCCGCGCTTGGTGGCACCCGCATTGGCGACGATGGTGTCGATCCGCCCGAACTGATCGAGTGCAGCCTTGACCAATGCCGCCGGCGCGGCCGGATCGCGCAGATCGCAGGCATGTACTAGCGCTTGGCGCCCTAAGGTCCGCACTTCGAGCGACCGCGCCGTCAACCCATCCAAGCTCCGCGCGGCGAGCACGATATTGCAGCCCTCCCGCGCCAGTTCACGCGCGACCTCGGCACCGATACCCTTGCTGGCTCCGGTCA
>CAZNZI010000015.1:0-4411 GCA_964577475.1 uncultured Rhodospirillaceae bacterium | reverse complement strand
GAAAAGCGTGCGCAGTTCCGCAGGCTCCACGAGTCGGGGTGTTTCGTGCTGCCCAATCCGTGGGATCTCGGCAGCGCGCGCTATCTCCAGCATCTCGGCTTCAAGGCGCTGGCCTCGACCAGTACCGGCCTCGCCTGGACCTTGGCCAAGCCCGACGGCAAGGTGAAGGTCGAGCAGGTCGTTTCGCACCTGTCGTCCCTCGCCAATGGGGTCGATATTCCGTTCAATGCCGATTTCGAGAACGGCTTCGCCGAGAATCTCGAAGGCTTGGCTGCGAATGTGGCGCTGGCGGTCGGTGCAGGCGTCGCGGGTCTTTCGATCGAAGACGCAACGGGCGACAAGGCCAATCCGCTTTACGAGTTGCCGCGGGCGGTCGAGCGGATCAAGGCCGCACGCGCGGCGATCGAGCGCACCGACCCCGCGACGATGCTGGTCGGGCGCGCGGAGTGCTATCTGGTCGGAAGGCCCGATCTCAAGGAAACGATCGCGCGCCTCGTTGCTTATGCGGAAGCCGGCGCCGATTGCCTCTTCGCGCCGGGCCTACGCAGCAAGGACGACGTGGTGGCGGTCGTGAAGGCGGTGGCGCCCAAGCCGGTCAATGTCATGGTCAGCGCGCCGATCTTCACCATGGCTGAGTTGGCCGAGATCGGCGTGCGGCGCATCAGTGTCGGTGGCGGTTTGGCCCGCACAGCCTGGGGCGCCTTCATGCGTTCGGCGGCGGACATCATGGCGACCGGCACGTTCAAAAGCTTCGCCGAAGCCGTGCCGCATCCGGAGATCAACGGGTTCTTCGCCGAGGACGTCAAACGGCGCACGTGACCTAGGCAGTGAACCCGCAGGCCGCTACTGTATGTTTTTGACCACCGTGTCGATCGCGTCAACCTTCTGCCGCAGCATTTTCATGTCCTTTTCCATTGCCTCGGACAGTTGCAGCAGCCCCGTGCATAGGTTCCACATCATCGGGTCCTTCTCGGGGCGGACGAGCTTCGTCAGGTTATCGCGGAACGCTGTTATCGCGGCTTGATAGCTCATCGCCTTCTCCTGGGGACAGGGTTCAAAATGCCGCCGGCGAGTGAAATTCAGCGCTTCCGCTGCAACAGGTCCCATCCATTGCCGTAGAGATCGCGGAACACCACCACGGTCGCATAAATCTCTTCGCGTGGCTCTTCCATGAACTGGACGCCGCGCGATTTGAAAGCGTTGTAATCGCGCCAGAAGTCGTCGGTGTTCAGGAACAGGAAGACGCGCCCCCCGGCCTGATTGCCGATGGCGGCGTCCTGCTCGACGGTCGCGGATTGGGCGAGTAGCAGCCGCGTTTCCTGGGACCCCGGCGGGGCGATGACCACCCAGCGTTTGCCCTCGCCGAGCGGCGTATCCTCGATCACCGTGAAGCCGAGTTTTTCCACATACCAAGCCTTGGCTTCGTCGTAGTCGCGCACCACCAGCGCCACCGCGCCGAGATGAGAGGGCATGCCCGATCCTTTCCGTGCGTTACGGCCCCAGAACCTTGGGAAGATTATCCAGGCCTGTGCGGAAAACGGCAGTGACGGTGGCCAAGGCGGCGGCATCGTCGGCCCCCGCCGTGGCCATCAGCGTGCGGCGCTTGAATTGGCCTTTCCAGGTTACCCGGCAGCCCTTGGCCACCAGTGCCACATGGATTTCCGCCACATAGGCCACCAGCGGCATCGGGGATTTGAGGATGCGGTAACGGAACCGGCGTTCGCCCGCGCTCCAGTCCAGCAGCTCCGACATCAGCCAGGCGCCGCCGCCCAGATCGAGCTCCCGGACGGCCATCGGCTGGTTGTTGACGCCTTCCAGCAGGGTCGTGTTGCGGACACCCGGGTGCCAGCGGTGGATGCCGTCGAAATCCTTGATGACATCCCAGGCCCGATCGGGCGGCACGGCGAGGTCGACGCTTTCTTCGAGCGTCAGCAAGGTTCGTGGATCGGCGTCGCCGCTCATCCGTTGGCCAGCGCCCGCTCCAGCCCGAGGCCGAGCGAGAGCAGCCGCTCGTCGTCGTTGCTCTTGCCAAGAAACTGCACACCGGTCGGCAGCCCGCCGGCATCCTTGCCCGACGGCAAGGCCAGGCCGCACATGCGGAAGTAGTTGCCGATGAAGCAGAAATAGAGGACGTGCAGGTTTGTCTTGCGGAACAGGTCGGGGTCCGCCTCCAGGGGCGCGATCGCGGGTGCGGTGACCGGTGTCGCGGGCGTCACCAGCAGCGCGTCCCCCAGTTCCGCGTTGAAGGATTGGATCAGCCGTTCGCGTTCGCGCTGGAGCATCAGCAGATCGGGCGCGCTGATCGCATTGCCGAGTTTGGCGCGCGAGACGATGCGCTGATCGATCCGCTTCACCTCGTCGGGATTCTCGAAGTGGCGGCG
This sequence comes from uncultured Rhodospirillaceae bacterium, assembly GCA_964577475.1. Classification (GTDB taxonomy): domain Bacteria; phylum Pseudomonadota; class Alphaproteobacteria; order Rhodospirillales; family Magnetospirillaceae; genus JASHSH01. The sequence goes on along the minus strand of CAZNZI010000015.1, from coordinate 2,030 downwards.
CATCTCCGTATAGGCTTCGATGGTGACCAGCGCACCGTATTTCGCGGTCACCGCGCGGCATTCCGCGATCTGCGGGATGTTCCGCCGCGAAATTCTGGCGCCGGCCTTGACCAGTTTTTTCAGCATCGCTTCCATGTTCTCGGCGACGCCCTGGCCAATCCCGTCCGGGCATTCGTCATGGACGACCAGTTCCAGGCCGGCGATGTCCTGGTGGCGAACCGGTGTCGTCACCTCACCGCGCAGCGCCATGTCGAGCAGCACACAGTCCTCGATCGTGTGCGCGAGCGGGCCGATCGTATCCAAAGTGCGCGACAGCAGGAGCACGCCTGTGCGGTCGATGCGGCCCTCGGTGCTCTTGTAGCCGCTGATGCCGGTCAGTGAAGCGGGACCACGGACCGAGCCGCCGGTGTCGGTGCCGATCGCGCAGGGCGCGAGGCCAGCCGCCACGGCGACGGCGCCGCCCGAAGTCGAGCCGCCGGCAATGCGCGGCGTCTTCGGATCGTGCGGGTTGACCGGCGTACCGAAATGCGGATTGGCGCCGATGCCCGAGAATGCGAATTCGGAGAGGTTGGTCTTGCCCAGCGCCACCATGCCGGCGGCGGCCAGATTGGTCACCACCAGCGCGTCCTTGTCCTTCACCGGCGTGTGACGGTAGAGGTCAGATCCGCCGGTCGTGATCGTGCCGGCCATGTCCATCAGGTCTTTCCATGCCACCGGCACGCCGTCGAGCGGGCCGAACGTGCGGCCCTCCTTGTAGCGCTTGGCGGCAGCGGCAGCTTCTTTCCGCGCGCGATCGGCAGTGAGGGTGATGAAGACGGGATTCGATTTGGCCTTCTCGATCCGGTCGAGGAAGAACTCGGTGACCTGCACCGCGTCGAGGGCGCCGGCGGCGAGCGCGCGCCCCACCGTCGCGGCGGACATCTTCTCCAGCGGCCGGTTCATGGCCGCACGTCCCAGCCGCGGCCGTTCGGGCCTTTGGGCAGAACGCCGTCGAGCGCCTTGAACAGATCGACGCGGAGCGCCTCGGGCAACTGGACGAAGGGCGGCATGACGCGGCCCCAGCTCGGCTTGCCGACCATCTCGCCCTTGATCGCCTTCAGCGCCGGCACCAGCGGCGCCGATTCGATAATCACGCGCAGCGCATCGAGCTTCTTCTGTAAGGCTTCGGCATCGGCTTCGGTCTTGGCGGCGTAGACGGCCTGCGCCAGGGGGGCCGTGAAGTTGACGGTGCCCGAGATGCAGCCACCACCACCCGCCTTCTTGACCCGCGACAAGAAGATTTCGCTGCCCGGATAGACAGCGAAGCCGGGCAGATGCTTGAGCAGGTTCTCCGAATAGCTCCAGTCGCCGAAGCTGTCCTTGAGGCCCGCGATCATGCCCGGGAAGGCCTCGATCAGACGGTCGATCACCGCATAGGGGATCGGCACCATGGTGAACTGCGGGATGTGATAGAGGTACACGCGCAGCCGGTTGTCGGCGACCTTTTCGATCAACGACGCGAAGGCCGCGAACAGACCGTCATCGCTCGGGTTCTTGTAGTAGTAGGGCGGCAGCACCAGCGCGCCGCCGCATCCCGCCTGTACGGCGTGGCGCGTCAGTTCGACCACATCACCTAAGGCCGCGGCGCCGATACCCGGGATCATCTTCTCGGGCGGCAGGCCGGCTTTCAGCAGCGAGTCGAGCAGGCCGATGCGCTGCTTGGTGCTCATCGAATTGCCTTCGCCGGTCGAGCCCGTGGTCGAAAGCCCGTTGCAGCCGTTCGCCAGCAGCCATTTGGCATGATCGACCAGAAGCGGCGTATCGATCTCGTATTTCTCGTCGAAGGGTGCCAGCACGGCGGCGATCACGCCCTTGGGCGCAATCGGCTTGGCGATCTTCGCGAGCAGGGCGTCAGACGCGACGGCAACAGACATCTCGGTTTCCTTCCTCAACTTTGTCTTCGTTCGGCGTCAGTACCCGCGGCGCCGGTCCACCAATCCGCGCGGGCGTTTCCCCGCGATCAGGCTTCGGATGCTCTTGGCGACGAACAG
>CAZNZI010000014.1:0-4406 GCA_964577475.1 uncultured Rhodospirillaceae bacterium | reverse complement strand
CAGCGTCACCCAGATCGGCGGCCTGTCGGCCAGCGATGTGGGCGCGCTGTCGACCCTGCAGTTGAAGGGCTTCACTGCCACCAACCTTGCGGCCCTGACGCAAACGCAGGCGGCCGGGCTGACGGCGGCTCAGATCGCGGGCGTCACCGTGACGACGATCGATGGTTTGAACGACACGGTTCTGGGTGCTCTGACCTCGACCCAGGTCAAGGCTCTGACGACGGCACAGCTGGCGTCTCTGACCTCGACCCAGGTCAGCGACTTCGTCTCCAACGTCGGCAACTTCACCGTGGCGCAGCTGAATGCGCTGACGGCGACGAATATCGGCGGGTTGCAGGTCTCGAGTCTGACCGCCACGCAGCTCTCCGGTCTGAGCACGGCGACGGCGGCTCATCTGACCAGTACGCAGCTGGGCAGCTTGACGACGACCCAGGTCAAGTCGTTGAGCCAGGCCAGGCTGGTCGGGCTGACGGTCACCCAGTTCGGCGGGTTCACTTCGACCGAAGTGGGTGCACTGACGACGACGCAGATCAAGCAGCTGACCAGCACGGAAGTGGGTTCGCTCTCGACGACCCAGTTCAGCGGGCTGACCTCGGCTCAGATCGGCGTGCTGACCTCGGCACAGCTGGTAAGCCTCAACGCGGCCGATGTGGCGGCGTTGACGGTGACCCAGTTGGGCGGTCTGACGAAGACCCAGATCGGTCAGCTGTCGGTGACCGAAGTGACCGAACTCTCGGTGACCTCGGTGGCGGCGTTGTCGACCACGCAGATCGTCGGCCTGTCCGTCACCGACATTGCGGCGCTCACTACGACGCAGTTGCCGGGTCTGACGACCACCCAGGTCGGCGCACTGAGTTCGGCCCAGCTCCATGCCTTCACGTCGACCCAGTACAACTCGGGTGCGATGAGCTCCGACGTCTCGAGCTTCATCATCTTCTCGAGCTGACGTAAGGCTGTAGTCTCTTAGTGTCTGGAAGGGCCAAATCCTTGAAGGATTTGGCCCTTCAACTTTAAGATCAGATCCATGACCGCTGAAATCGTGGCCGGCGTCCTCAACCGCGCCAAAGAACGAAAGCTACCCGTCACCGAACTGCTGGGCATGGCCGAGCAGTTGCAGAAGGCGGGTAACGTCGAAGTCCTGCTACTGCTTTACAAGACGTGGCTCGACCATAATGCCGAAGACCCGCTGGTCACGGCGATGTGGTTCAACTACGCCGTCATCCTGACCAATAAGAACGATCTCGAGGGCGCGCGGGCGGCACTCAATACGGCAATCCGGATCAAGCCGGATTTCATGCCGCCGCGGATCAATCTCGGCCTCGTGCTGCAGAAACTCACGTCGCCGATCGAGGCGCTGTCGCAGTGGTATGAAGTGGTGAACCGGCTGCCGACCCTGACACGGGAGAATCTCGGCTACAAGACGACGGCCTACAAGCATATCGGCCGCGTTCTCGAAGAGAGCCGCATCGACGCCAATGCGGAAGAGGTTCTGCGGCAAAGCCTGGAACTGGACCCCAACCAGCGCGATGTCATCGAGCACTGGGTCATGCTGCGCCAGAAACAGTGCAAGTGGCCGGTTCTTGCGCCGCTGGGCGGGGCATCCCGCCAGCACATACTGGCCAATATTTCTGCCTTGTCCCTGGCCTCCTACACCGACGACCCGCTGTTCCAGCTTGCCAATGCCGCGACCCATGCGCGGACCACGATCGGTTATCCGAAAGCGACTTTTCTCGACGAGGCGTTGAAGCGCGCGCGCGCGAAGAAGGGGGGAAGGCTGAAGGTCGGCTATCTCTCGTCGGATATGCGCGAGCATGCCATCGGCTTCCTGACGGCCGAGATGTTCGAACTGCACGACCGTTCGAAGGTGGACGTCTATCTCTATTACTGCGGCATCCCGCATGAGGATTCGATCAAGGCGCGCATTCGCGGCGCCGTGGAGCACTGGCTCGACATTGCCGCGATGTCCGACGAGGCCGTCGCCCGGAAAATGATCGATGACGGCATCGATATCCTGGTTGACGTCAACGGCAACACATTGAGCGCGCGCATGAAGGTCATGCCGCTGCGGCCGGCGCCGATCATCGTCAACTGGCTCGGTTTCCCCGGGTCGACGGGCAGCGGCTATCACAACTACATCATTGCCGACGACTTCATCATTCCGCCCGGCTCGGAGATCTTCTATTCCGAGCATGTCTTGCGGCTGCCCTGCTATCAACCCAACGACCGCAAGCGCAACGTTTCGCCGACCGTGCCGACGCGGCAAGAGGCCGGACTTCCCGACGGGGCGATGGTCTATTGCTGCTTCAACGGCACCCAGAAGATCACGCCCCATGTCTGGGGCCGGTGGATGTCGATTCTCAGGCAGGTGCCCGACAGCGTGTTGTGGCTGCTGGAAAGCGTCGAGGCCGTCAGGACTCAGTTGTTCGATTTGGCCAAGCAGCAAGGCATTGCGGCCGAGCGCATCATCTTCGCACCGCGGAAGCACGTGACGGAGCATCTCGCCCGTTATCCGTTGGCCGATCTGTTCCTCGACACATCGCCCTACGGCGCCCATACAACGTCGTCCGACGCATTATGGATGGGTGTGCCGGTGCTGACCCTTCCAGGCCGCAGTTTCGCCTCGCGCGTGTGCGGGAGCCTGGTAAAGTCGGCCGGGCTCGAGGACCTGCTCTGCGACACGCCCGCCCGCTATGTGGCGCTGGCGGTCGAGTTGGGGAAGGACCGCCAGAGGCTCGCCGCGCTGCGCGCCAAGCTGAAGGCCAATCGCGACACCTGTGTGCTGTTCGACACGCCCCTGTTCACCCGCAGCATCGAAGCGCTCTATGCCGAGATGTGGGCGGCCTTCAAGGCCGGCAAACTGCCGCGGCCAAACCTGACCAATCTCAACGCCTACGAAGAAATCGGCGCGGAAATCGACCGCGACGATGTCGAGCTCCTGACGGTGCCGAACTACCTCGAGCTCTACCGCCAGGCGCTCGCGGCCAAGGATCAGCAGTGCTACATCCCGCCGGACGGACGAGTGTGGAAGGAAGAGAAAACCTAGTCTGCGGCGATGCCCGACTGCTTGAGTTGGGCGCGCATCGCATCATTCAGCGCCGCAAGCCCTTGGGGGCTCGGTGATTCGCACCGCACCACGAGCGCCGCCTGCGTGTTAGACGCGCGGAGAAGCCACCAGCCGTCCTTCGTGGTAACGCGCACTCCGTCGATATCGTTCACATGTGCCTTAGCCGCGGTCAGCCTTTGCTTCACTTCCCTGATCACGTTGAACTTCCGGTCATCAGGGCAGGGGACGCGGATTTCGGGCGTATTGAACACACGCGGCAGGGTGTCGATACGCTGCGCCAAGGTCTCCCCCGATCGCGCCAACAATCCCAGAAGCCGGACCGCCGCGTACAGTGCGTCGTCATAGCCGTAATAGCGGTCGGCGAAAAAGATGTGGCCGCTCATTTCGCCGGCCAGGGGCGCTCCGGTTTCGACCATTCGCGTCTTGATGATCGAGTGGCCGGTGCGGCACATGACGGGTGCGCCGCCCAAAGCCGCGATCCGGTCGAACAGCACGTTGCTGGCCTTCACATCGGCCAGGATCGGCGCGCCAGGGCGGCTGCGCAGGATATCTTCGGCCAGCAGCGCCAGGAACTGATCGCCCCAGACGATACGCCCATTGGCATCCACTAGGCCGATCCGGTCGCCGTCGCCGTCGAAGGCGACGCCGATCTCGGCCTTTTCGGCGCGTACGGCGGCGATCAGTTGTTCGAGATTCTTCGGCTCGGTCGGGTCGGGATGATGGGCCGGGAAACGGCCGTCTATCTCGGCGTTGAGGAGGATGTGCCGGCCCGGCAGGCGCGCCGTCAATTCGGTCATCGCCTGGCCGGCCGCACCATTGCCGGCGTCCCACACCACCTTCAGCGGCCGCTGGCCGTCATAGTCGCCGGCGATCCGCGCCACATAGGCATCGCGCACCGGTTTTTCGTGGCGCGCGCCGTCGCCGGGCAGATCGAGTGGTCCTGCGGCCAGGCGGGCGACGTTCTGAATCTGATCGGCGAAGAAGGGCTTGCCGCCCATCACCATCTTGAAGCCGTTATGGGTCGGCGGGTTGTGCGAACCGGTCACCATGATGCCGCCGCAGGCCTTCATCGTATGGGTCGCGTAGTAGAGCATCGGCGTAGGGCCGAGGCCGACGCGATGGACGGTTACGCCGCTTTCCAGTAGTCCCACGACCAGCGCGCCCTCCAATGCGGGCGAACTCAGACGCCCATCGAAACCGACGCAGCAGACCGGGTTCGGGCCCTGCTTGAGCAGCGTGCCGAAGACTTGGCCCAGCGCGCGGGCATCGGCGGGAAACAGCGTCTCGCCGACGATGCCGCGGATGTCGTATTCGCGCAGAATGCTGGGATGGAAACGATGCG
>CAZNZI010000013.1:0-2278 GCA_964577475.1 uncultured Rhodospirillaceae bacterium | reverse complement strand
ATCATGCCGCGCAGCTTCACGCCGACCTCTTCGATCGAATGGGCGGCGTAGTTGCGGCGCATCGCCTTGAACGAAGGCTGGCCCGACTTGCATTCGGTGATCCACTTCGAGGTGAAGCGGCCCGACTGGATGTCGGCCAGGATGCGCTTCATCTCGGCCTTGGTCTCGTCGGTGACGATGCGCGGGCCCGAGGTGTAGTCGCCGTATTCGGCTGTGTTTGAGATCGAGTAGCGCATGTTGGCCATGCCGCCCTCATAGATCAGGTCGACGATCAGCTTCACTTCGTGCAGGCATTCGAAATACGCCATCTCCGGCGCATAGCCGGCTTCGACCAGTGTTTCGAAACCCGCCTGGATCAGATGGGTGAGGCCGCCGCACAGCACGGCCTGCTCGCCGAACAGATCGGTCTCGCACTCTTCCTTGAAATCGGTCTCGATGATGCCGGCGCGGCCACCGCCGATCGCCGAGGCGTAGGAGAGTGCGACTTCGAGCGCGTTGCCCGAGGGGTTCTGTGCCACCGCCACCAGGCAAGGCACGCCGCCGCCGCGCTGGTATTCACTGCGCACCGTGTGGCCGGGGCCCTTCGGCGCGATCATGAACACGTCGATGTCGGGGCGCGGCTCGATCAGCTTGAAGTGGACGTTCAGGCCGTGGGCGAAAGCGAGCGCCGAACCGGGACGCATGTTGTCCGCGAGCTCGTTCTTATAGATGTCGGCCTGCAATTCGTCGGGCGCGAGGACCATGATCACATCGGCCCACTTCGCGGCTTCGGCGGGCGCAAGCACCTTCAGCTTCTCGCCTTCGGCCTTCTTGATGCTGGCCGAACCGGGACGCAGCGCCACGGCGACGTCCTTGACGCCCGAGTCGCGCAGATTGAGCGTATGGGCATGGCCCTGGCTGCCGTAGCCGACGATGGCCACCTTCTTGCCCTTGATCAGATTAACGTCGGCATCCCGGTCGTAATAAACGCGCATAGCGGTCGTCCTTCTCCCTAATCGCCCCTCGGCGGTGAAATTGCCCCGCAACGGGGCCTAGGCTTAGATCGGTTCGGCGCCGCGTGCAATGGCGACGACCCCGGTGCGGGAGACGTCGATCAGCCCCAACGGCCGCATCAACTCGATGAATGCATTGATTTTGTCGGTCGAACCGGAAATCTCGAAAACGAAGGAACTGTTCGTCGAATCAATGGCGCGCGCCCGGAAAATATCGGCGATGCGCAAGGACTCGACCCGTTTGTCGCCCGTGCTGGCGACCTTGATCAGCGCCAGTTCGCGCTCGACCGAAGGCCCGTCCAGGGTCAGGTCGTGCACCTTGTGGACCGGCACGAGGCGGTCGAGCTGGGCCTTGATCTGTTCGATCACCATCGGTGTACCCGAGGTGACGACGGTGATGCGCGACAGGCGCTCGGCCTTGTTCACCTGCGCGACGGTCAGGCTCTCGATATTGTAGCCGCGGCCCGAGAACAGCCCGACGACGCGCGCGAGAATGCCCGGTTCGTTGTCGACCAGCACCGCGATCGTATGAAAGCGCACATTTTCCTTGGGGGCAGTCACGGGAGTTCTCGCGAAAAAGAGGATGTCGAAGGTTCAGAAACGGAAGGACGGAATCAGACCAATACCATCCCGTCTTCGTCGGCGGCGCTGGCGCCCGCCGTCTTCTCGCCGGGGCCGAGCAGCATCTCGTTGTGCGCGGCGCCCGAGGGGATCATCGGGAAGACGTTCTCGGCGGGATCGACGCGGCAATCGACGATCATCGCCTTGGGCGAAGCCATCATCTTCTTGATCGCGTCATCCACCTGGCTCGGTTTGTCGATGCGCAGACCCTCGGCGCCGAAGGCCTCGGCCAGACGCACGAAATCGGGCAGCGACGAACTGTAGGTTTCCGAGTAGCGGCCTTCGTACTGAAGCTCTTGCCACTGGCGCACCATGCCCATGTATTGGTTGTTCAGGATGAACACCTTCACCGGCAGTTTGTATTGCGCCAGCGTGCTCATCTCCTGGATGTTCATCAGGATCGAGGCCTCGCCGGCGATGTCGATCACAAGTGACTTCGGATGGGCGATCTGCACGCCCATCGCGGCCGGCAGGCCATAGCCCATCGTGCCCAGCCCGCCCGAGGTCAGCCAATGATTGGGCTGGTCGAACTTGTAGAGTTGCGCGGCCCACATCTGGTGCTGGCCGACTTCGGTGGTGATGTAGCAATCCTTGCCGCGCGTGAGCTCATACAGACGCTCGATGGCGTATTGCGGCTTGATCAGCTTGGACGACGACGCGTAGCT
>CAZNZI010000012.1:0-5244 GCA_964577475.1 uncultured Rhodospirillaceae bacterium | reverse complement strand
CGAACAGGTCGGCGAAATCGGCGGCGAAGCTGAAGCTCATCCGCACCCGGTGCGGCACGCTGTCGAAATTGCGGATGCCCAGCCGTTCATAGCAGCCGGCCTGCCACAGGAACTTGGTGCGGATGATATGCAATTTCTCATGCGGGAAGACGATATGGCCGTCGCGATACATGTCGGGATTGGACAGGTCGACCGTCAGCGAGGCGTTGTCGTCGCGCATGGTTGAGCTCAACAGCAGCAGGCGATGGCCCTCGAACAGCAGCTTGAGCCGCGACAGGTGCCGCGTATCCTCGTAATACACCCCCTCGGGGCCGTTCTCGCTGTCGCCGATATCGCCGTAATGGTCGAGCACGGCGAAGGTATTGCCGTGCTTGAGGGTGCGCGGGTTGGCGTCGGCCATCGAGGCCGGGGCCGGGATGTAATATTGCGGCGGCTCCGGCGCCAGCGCGAAGTCTTCGATGACGATCTGGGACTCATGGTTCACGATTGCCTCCGCCGAAGAGTCATGTTTGGTCTGCCGGTCTGGTTTCGGGCATCGCGACCAGAATCGCCAATGCACCAAGCGCCGCTATGCCGGCCAGCACCAGGAACGCGATCGGACCGCCGAGCCAGTCGCTCGCATAGCCGCCGATCGTCGTACTGAGCGACGCGCCGATTCCGGCAGCGGTGCCGACCGCGCCGAGCGCCGCGTTGAAATGCCCGCTGCGGCGCGTCACGTCGGCCACCATGATCGGCAGCAACACACCGATCACCGCCGCCGAGATTCCGTCCAGCAATTGGGTCGCCACCAGGAGATAGGGACTCCCGACGACGGAAAACAAGACGCCGCGGATGGGCAGAACCGCGAAACCGAGCAGCAACAGAGGCTTGCGGCCCCATTGTTCCGATTTGCGCCCGATCCAGGGCGAGGTCAGCGCCACGACGATCTGCGGCACGACGATCAGCGCCGCGATCAGCGTCGCGGCCCGCTCCTTGGCGTGCATGGTCACGAAACTGGCGACCAGGGGCAGCATCGCCGCATTGGCGAGGTGAAACAGAAGGAAGCACCCGGCCAGGATCAACAGGCTCCGGTTGCGCAGCAGGATATCGGTCAGGGATGTCACGCTGGGCTCTTCGTCCTGCGTGCTGCTGCCACGGGCGTGGTGGGGATGGATGTCCCTCTCGTGGATGAAATACAGCGCGGCAAGTGCCGGAAGGGTGAGGATCGCGGTGAAGATGAAGACCGCCTGGTACGACAGCAGGCGCCCGCACGCCCCCATGGCCGCCGCGGCGAGCCCGGCGCCGACGGAGGCGAAGCTCGCATTGCGGCCGAACTGCTTGCTGAGGAAGCGCCTCTGCACCAGGCCGATGGTCATGGCGGCGATGGCCGGGCCGATGAGACAACTGGCGATGCCGTGCAGCACTTCGGCCAGCAGCACCATGGGAAAGATCGGCCAGGCGGCCAGGGCCAGCGCGCAGCCGGCAATCGCGATGATCGCGATCGCCGCCGCCAGCCGCTTCGACCGCATCGCATCGACGACGATGCCGGCCGGCAACTGCCCGATCAGCGAGATGATGCCGCTGATCGTGAGAACCAGGCCGATATTGCCTTGAGGCCAGGCGTATGACGTCAGATAGGCGGAAATGAACGGACCGAAGCCCGTCTGCACATTCGCCATGAAGAAGTTGAGCCATTCGAGCCCCCGGATGCTGCCGCGCGCCGCCGACACGCTGTCAGCCCATCACGGCTCGGTGGGCAATGGCATGGTCTTGCCCGATGGGCCGATCACCACGACGGGCTTGCCATCCTGATATTCCGGCGCGGCCCGGAGCTGATCGGGCTTGAGGTCGAGCGTGACCTCATCCGTCTTGCCTTGGGGAGCAAAGTGCAGCGCGGCCCAGTCGACCGCGATCTTGCGCGAGCCGACGCCGAGGAACCCGCCGAAGTCGACCACCGCCGCACGCGGCTGGCCCGAACGGTCGACGATGACATTGACGATCTGGCCCATGTCCTGGCCGGCACCGCTCATCACCTTCTTGCCGAGGATGCCCTGGATCTGATTCTTGCTGAGAACCACCGCGTCGGCGGTGACCCCCGCGTCGGGCGACAGCGGGCGCGGCGCGTCGGCGGCAATGCAAGCCGTGCCGGAGAGCGCCAGGGCCGCCGCGGCCCATGCCAAGCGAAGAATGCGCGCGTCGATCAGGGGAAACTCCGCTCGATGTTCTGGACGATCGAAGACATCAGACGGTGTCGCGGTCGGCGAGCAGCCGCCGCGCCCAAAGCCAAACCTGCGGTAATGTCCTGGCTATTATTCGACGCGGGCCGCGGGCCCGGTGTAGCAAAACTGTGGTCAGCCTGTGGCTTGGATGCCTGATCCAGCCTGGGGAACGCCGATAAGCCGGCGGCGGTTACCGCTTGGAGAGGTAGCCGTCCACGATCTTGACGATTTCCGGCACGGTCTCCGGTGCGTCCTCGTCGGCCGCCGCCGCGATCTGGGCGGCATCGGAGAGCTTGGCCAACAGATCGACCTCGATGGTCGGCGGACGGCTGCCCGCCGCTTCGGCGCGGCGGCACAGTTGCGACATGCGTTCGGCGATCGGCGCGACAAAGCGTGTCGTCCTCGAGTTCCGGTGCAGCATCGCGATTTCGGCGGCCTTGTCGGCCAGGTTGCGCAATGTACGGTGCGACTGGTCGGCCACGGTCTGGCTGCCCTGCATCTCGACCAGACGCTTGGTCATGCGGGCGATCACCTTGATGCCGCCATGGGCCATCTTTTCGCCGAGGTTCGAACAGCCGGCCTCGATCATCTTGCCGATCTCGGCGGCGCTCTGCTTGAAAGCGACCTTGGCGCGGATCGTGTTCGGCACTTCGACGACCTGGTCTTCGTCGCTGCCGTCGTTGCGGCGATCGTTGCGGCGCGTGGGGCCGATATAGTTGGGCGTCACCACGAACGGCTTCCGCCCTTTGGCGAAGGCGCCGATACGGCGGACCAAAGTCGCCGCATCGATCGGCTTGATCAGCAGGTCATCGACGCCCGACTCGAGAATCCGCGCCATGCTCAACTCATCGATCTTGTTGGCGGTGGCGATCAGCACGATGAACGGATTGCCGGCGACGCGCTGGTGGCGGATGTCCTGCGCAAGCGCATGGAACTCGACGCCGGCTAGGTCGGTATTGCAGACCACGACATCGACATTCGAGGCAATGGCGGTGCGAAGCTGCGCCCCATCGGTGCAGAACGAAATGTCGCGCAGACCGATCGGAAACAGGGCGGCGGACAGAGTCTTATTGAACTCCTGGTCCGTGTCGCCCACCACCATTCTGACGGTGCGGTAGAGTTCTTCGTTTACATTCAAGGGCGTAGCATCAGTTAGAGCAAACGGAATGCCGATATTATGCGTGGCGTCGCCCAGCGGCAAGCGGGACAGGAAAGAACCGGCCCAACGCGCCCGGGGCTGCGTTTCGTGGCCAGGATAGGGAGAGGGAATTAACACCGAAATAAGGGTTTACCGAGGGATCGGGAGCTGCCGGCGCTGAGAATCCATTGCAACTGCAAGGAGGGGTGGGGCAGTTGGAGGCTTATCGTCATTGCGAACGCAGCGAAGCAATCCAGGACGTCACGGAAATCCTGGATTGCTTCGTCGCTTCGCTTCTCGCAATGACGAAGGATTCTGGCGAAGGGAGACGGCTCAGTTAGCTCGTCGTCTCGCGCAGCCAGACCATCATCGCACCCGGCGCGCGGTTGTCCCAGGTCGCGTAGGGAACGGCGGTGATGGTGGTGGGCACACGCGGCGGCTTGTCGGTGCGGTAAAGCGCATCGTCCCAGCCCTTCATATCGGCCGCGACCGCCTGAGCCGTGATGACGGCGACCCCGCCCAGCAGATCCGGTTCGAACCGGGCGGTGAGTACGGCATCACGCGGCAGAGCGATGCGATGGGGCGGCACCGGATTATCGACGCCCTCCAGGCAATAGACGATCGGGCCGCGCATCAGCGCGACCCGGCCCGCGTCTTCGCTGACCGCGGGATGGGCATAGATGCGCTCGGCCGGCATGTCGAGATCGAGGCGCACCGTGTCGCCGGATTTCCAGTCGCGGGTGAGGCTGACATAGCCGCGCGATACGGCGGGTATCTGCTTTTGGCCGTTGACGGAAACCGTCCAGTTGCGGCACCAGCCGGGAATACGCAGTTTGAGCGCGAAGGACATGGAGACCTCTGGCTCGACCCGGATGCTGACGGCACCGTCCCAGGGATAGTTGGTGTCCTGCCGCAGCGTCACTTTGCTGCCGCCCAGGGAAAGCGTGGCGGCGCTGGTGGCGTAGAGATGGACCATGGCGTCCGTTTCAGTCGTCGAGTAGGCGTAGCGGCCGAGAGATGCCACCAGCCGCGAGATGTTGGGCGGGCAGCATGGGCAGTCATGCCAGACCCAGCGGTGATGATCGCCGCGGCTTTCGAGCGGGTTGTCGTAGAAGAAGCGATCACCCGACAGCGACAGGCCCGTCACCGCGCCGTTATAGAGCGCGCGTTCCATCACATCGGCATAGCGGCCGTCCCCGTCGATATGCAGCAGGCGGTGGGCCCAGAAGACCAGGCCGACCGAGGCGCAGGTCTCGGCATAGGCGGTCTCGTTGGGGAGGTCGTAGTCGGTGGTGAAGCCTTCATTCTCTTTCGACGGCCCCATGCCGCCGGTGAGGTAGAGGTTCTTGCCGATCAGATCGTCCCACATCTTCTCGCCGGCGGATTTCAGCGCCGCATCGCCGTCCTCGGCGGCGAGATCGGCGACGGCGCTGAGGAGATACATGGCGCGCACCGAATGGCCGACCACCTTGTCCTGCTGGCGCACCGGCAGATGGGACTGGCTGTATTCGTAGGTGCGGAAATAATAGGACTCGTCGCCACGTGCCTTGGCTTCGATCTCGAAATAGTGCGGCTGCCTGCCGCGCTCGTCGATGAAGTAGCGCGCGAGAGCGAGATGCTTCTTATCGCCGGTCGCGTGGTAGAGCTTGACCAGCGCGAGTTCGATCTCCTCATGGCCGCAATAGCCGTGCTTCTGATTGGCGCCCGGCCCGAAGGTCGCAGCGATGTGATCGACGAAGCGGCACATGATGTCCATGAAATCGCGCTTGCCGGTAGCCTGGAAATAGGCGACCGCGCCCTCGATCATATGCCCGGCGCAATAGAGCTCGTGCCAGTCGCGCAGATTGGTCCATTTCTTTTCCGGCGCGCGACGGCTGAAATAGGTGTTGAGGTAGCCGTTCGGTTCCT
>CAZNZI010000011.1:0-6792 GCA_964577475.1 uncultured Rhodospirillaceae bacterium | reverse complement strand
CACCGAAATGGCGCCGCACAGATACAAGGTCTGCGTCTGGTGGAACGACATCTCGCGGATCGTGCCTCCGACCTGGATCAAGACCGAGGGTGACGCGCCGACCGAGTTCGTGGTGGCGCCGCAGCGGTTTCCCTGTGCGCCGCCCGACAGGCCCGCCATCGTGACGGTGGTGCGCGACGGCGTCGAATTGGGCCGCGTCGCGGATTTGCGGACTGCTCAGTAACCCGTCATTGCGAGGAGCGTAGCGACGAAGCAATCCATCGTGTCGGCAAGATGGATTGCTTCTCGGAGCCTGTCCTCGGGCCGCGCCCGGCGCGGACCCGGGGGCTCGCAATGACGACGATTAAAGGTCTTAAGAAATTTCACACCAGACCGGCGTGTGGTCCGACGGCTTGTCCTTGCCGCGCGGGCCTTTGTCGATGTCGCAGGCCTTGAGCCGGTCGGCCGCCTGGGGTGACAGCAGCAGGTGATCGATGCGCAGCCCGTTGCCGCGATCCCAGGCGCCCGCCTGATAATCCCAGAAGGAATAGGCTTCCTTCGCGTCGGGATGCAATGCGCGGAAAGCTTCGGTGTAGCCGAGATAGAGCAGTTCGCGGAACCGCGCTCGGCTCTCGGGCCGGCACAGCGCGTCGTCCTGCCAGTTCTTCGGGTCGTACACATCGGCGTCGGTCGGGCAGACATTGTAGTCGCCGCCCAGCACCACCGGCATGTCGGTCTGGAGCAGCGCGCGGCCGTGATCGATCAGGCGTCGCATCCAGCGCAGCTTGTAATCGTACTTCTCGCCCGGCGCCGGGTTGCCGTTGGGCAGATAGAGCGAGACGACGCGCACGCCGTCCACCGTCGCCTCGATCCAGCGCGCATGGTCGTCGCCCTCGCCCTGGGGCAGGCCCGACTTCACATCCTTGAGCGGCGCGCGCGACAGGATCGCGACCCCGTTATAGGTCTTCTGGCCGTGGACGGCCGTGTCATAGCCCTTCGCCTTCAACTCCAGTGCCGGGAAGTCCTTATCGACGCATTTGATCTCTTGCAGGAGGACCACGTCGGGTTTGGCCTCATCGATCCAGGCCAGCAGCGCGGGCAGCCGGACCTTGATCGAATTCACATTCCAAGTCGCGATTTTCATGGGATCATCCTAGACGCCGGATGGGGTCCGGTCGAGATGGGGCGGGAGCAGGGGCTGATTTCGCATGGCCTGGATTCGGCACCTTATGATCGGTGCGGTGGTCGCATTTGTCTTGATAGCGGGTTTGCCGTCGCTGGTCGGTGCTCAATGCCCGGCTCTGCCGAACCTTCCTCAGCTTCAGGTCAATGTCCATATTGTCCAGTCGCAGATCATCTATCACCGCGAAGTCGACCTCTTTGGCCTGCCCAAGATCGAACGGGGTTCGGAACGTCCTCCCCAGGGCATGGTCCTTCTTGGCGTCACCAAGATCGCCGATCAGCTCCGCGCGGCATTCCAGACGATCGCGCTGCCGCGGCCGGGCGGGCAATATTGCGTCTGGCTGGTGCGGGTGGATGCGAGCCTCGGCAATCAGGTGATGGATGTCTATGTGGCATCCGAATACGAGCCCGGGACCTGCGAATACGAGGTCATCTACAACCACGAAAATACGCATGTGCGCTTCAACCTGGAAACGCTGCGCGACTGGCTCCCCACCATCCAGGCGTCGCTGACCGAGGCCGCCAAGCGACGGTTCCCCGTCATCTTCCCCGGCAAGCCGACCTCCGAGGCGCTGACCGCGTATCTGTTGGAGAATGTCAAATCGACATTCGATCTGATGAACAAGGACATGGCGCGTCGCAACGCCACGATCGACACGCCGGAAAACTACCGGCGCGAGAATGCGAAATGCCGCCACTGGTCGCGGCACGACTTCAAGCTGGACCGGCCGGAGAACAATCCGGAAGCGAAAAACTAGAGAGCGCGGTCAGACCGCGAAGGAACTGCCGCAGCCGCAGGTGGAAGCGGCATTGGGATTCTTCACCGTGAAGGAAGCACCCGCCAGTTCGTCGACGTAATCGACCACCGACCCGGCCAGCAGGTCGAGCGAGGTCTCGTCCACCACCAATTTGACGCCGAAATCCTCGAAGAGGTGGTCGTCGTCGCGGCGCTGCTCGTCGAGCGAAAAGCCGTAGGAGAAGCCCGAGCACCCGCCGCCCGAAACGGCCAGGCGCAGCATCAGGGCCGGATTGCCCTCGCTGGACTTCAACTGTTCGATGCGCCGCGCGGCGCTTTCGCTCAGATGGACTTCGCGGGGGGCGATATGAACGTCATCGGGCATGGTCTGGCCTCGGCTGCTATCACCATCATGTAGGCAGAGCGGGGGTGGATGTCAAAGGTATCCATGTGCCTTACAAAGCCGATTTTGCCATATTTCACAGCACCCATACGGGCCAATTGAACCCCGGGACGGGGGCGGGTAGTGTCCCGGCCCATGAATTCCCGGCCACAATTGGCGCCCTACGCCTGCAACCCGACCAAAAGTCGTGGGCGGCGTTTCCCCGAAAAGGACAGCGAGACCCGGTCGCCTTTCCAGCGCGACCGTGACCGCATCATCCATTGCGAGGCCTTCCGGCGCCTGAAATACAAGACCCAGGTCTTCGTCTCTCACGACGGCGACAATTTCCGGACCCGGCTGACCCACAGTCTCGAAGTGGCGCAGATCGCCCGGACCGTCTGCCGGGTACTCGACCTCGACGAGGATCTCGGCGAGGCCTTGGCGCTCGCCCATGATCTCGGCCATACCCCCTTCGGCCATGCCGGGGAAGACTCGCTGGACGACGTGACGAAGCCGATCGGCGGTTTCGACCACAATGCCCAGAGCTTGCGGATCGTCACCGAGCTGGAACGCCGCTACTACGCTTTCCACGGGCTCAATCTCTCCTGGGAGACGGTGGAGGGGCTGGTGAAGCACAACGGCCCGTTGACGGGTCCGAAGGCGGCGAAACCCGCACCCCAGGCCATCGTCGATTACAGCGCCGGTTGGGATTTGGAACTCGACACCTTCGCCAGTGCGGAGGCGCAGGTGGCGGCCGTGGCCGATGACATCGCCTATAACAACCACGATATCGATGATGGGCTGCGCGCCGGGTTGTTCGCCATCGCCGATCTGGCCGATGTGCCCTTGGTGGGCCCTGTCTTCGCCGATGTGAAGAAAGACTACCCCGATATCGATCCGAGCCTGCACATCCATGAGGCGGTGCGGCGGTTGATCGGGCTGATGGTCGGCGACCTGATCGCCGAGACCAAGCGCCGCATTGCCCGGCTGACACCTGGCTCCTGCGAGGCCGTCCGTCATCTCGGCGAACCGCTTGTGGCCTTTTCCGCCGAGATGCGGCAAAACGACGCGGCTTTGAAGCGCTTCCTCTATCAGCACATGTACCGCCATTACCGCGTCAACCGCATGACCAGCAAAGCCCGCCGCGTGGTGCGGGATCTCTACACGCTGCTTGCCAACGAGCCGGGATGCCTGCCGCCGGAATGGCAAACCCGCTGCGACGGCGCGAACGGCGCCAAGACGGCGCGCAGCGTGGCCGACTACATTGCCTCCATGACGGATGCTTTTGCCCTGGATGAGCACAAACGGCTTTTCGACATGCAAACGGCCCCATGAATCTCTTTACCGCTCTTCGTGAACACGTCATCGCCGCCCTCGAACGGTTGGTGACCGCCGGAAAACTTCCCGCCGGGCTCGACTTCAGCCGCATCACCGCCGAACCGCCGCGCGAGGCAGCCCATGGCGACGCTGCCACCAACGCGGCGATGGTGCTGTCGAAGCCGGCCGCCATGAAGCCGCGCGACATCGCCGAACTGCTGGCCGCCGAGCTGCGGGCTGTACCGTCGGTGACAGGCGTCGAGATCGCCGGGCCGGGTTTCATCAATCTGCGTCTGGCCGACGAATTCTGGCGCGAGCGCCTGAAGGACGTACTGCGCGCCGGCACCGGCTATGGCGACGCCGCCATCGGCCAGGAGCAGGCGGTCAACGTCGAATACGTTTCCGCCAACCCGACCGGACCACTGCATGTGGGGCACGGCCGAGGCGCGGTGTTCGGCGATGCGCTGGCCAATCTGATGGAGAAGGCGGGCTTCAAGGTCACCCGCGAGTACTACATCAACGACGCCGGCGCGCAGGTCGATGTGCTGGCACGCTCGACCTATCTGCGCTATCGCGAGGCGCTGGGCGAAAATATCGGTGCGATTCCAGAAGGCCTCTATCCCGGCGAGTATCTGATCCCGGTCGGCCAGACGATCGCGAAGGATGACGGGCAGAAGTGGCACAACGCGCCCGAGAGCGTGTGGCTGCCCGAGTTCCGCAAGCGTGCCATCGCCGCGATGCTCGAACTGATCAAGGAAGATCTCGGCGCCCTGGGCGTGCGTCATGCCGTCTTCGCCTCCGAGCGCGCGCTGATCACCGCGGGCAAGGTCGACGAGACCCAGTCGGTGCTGGCCAAGGACAACCTCACCTATACCGGTGTGCTCGAGCCGCCGAAGGGCAAGCTGCCCGACGACTGGGAAGCAAAGGAGCAGCTGCTGTTCCGCGCCACCCAGTTCGGCGACGACGTCGACCGGCCGCTGAAAAAGTCGGATGGGTCGTGGACCTATTTCGCGTCCGATATCGCCTACCACCTCGACAAGTACCAGCGCGGCTTTGCGCGGATGGTCGATGTTTGGGGTGCCGATCACGGCGGCTATGTGAAGCGCGTCCAGGCGGCGGTCACGGCGTTGACCGGCGGCAAGGGCAAGCTCGACGTCAAGCTGGTCCAGCTCGTCGCGCTCCTGAAGGATGGCCAGCCCTACAAGATGAGCAAGCGCGCCGGCACCTTTGTCACCTTGCGCGATGTGATCGACGAAGTCGGCAAGGACGTCGTGCGTTTCATCATGCTCACGCGCAAGAACGACGCGCAGCTCGACTTCGACGTGGTGAAGGTGCAGGAGCAGTCGAAGGACAACCCGGTCTTCTACGTCCAATACGCCCATGCCCGCGCGCATTCGGTGCTGCGCAAGGCGGCCGAGATGTTCCCCGGCGCCGATCTGACGGCCAAGGGTCTGGCCGGCGGGCCCCTGGATCGCTTGACCGATCCGGCCGAGATTGCTTTGATCAAATTGCTGGCCGGTTGGCCGCGTCTGATCGAGGGCGCGGCAGAGGCCGAGGAGCCGCATCGTATAGCCTTTTATCTGTATGATGTGGCCGCGGCCCTGCACGGGCTGTGGACGATGGGCAAGGATGACGCCACCCTGCGCTTTCTAGTAGAATCCGATCGAGATTTGTCGCTGGCCCGCATGGCGCTGGTGCAGGCTGTGGCGACCGTTGTGGCGTCGGGCCTCGCCGTGTTCGGGGTCCAGCCTGTGGAGGAGATGCGCTAGATGGCCAAAAGGCCGCGCGATTCCGTCGAACGCGAAATCATGGACATCATTCCCGAACGGTTCGATGCCGATTCGGAAAATCTGGGTGAGCGGCGCGGCGGTCATACGCGGCTGATCCTCACCATCGCGCTCGGCCTTCTGGCCTTGGCCGCGGTCGGTGTGGCCGCGCGGCATCTCCTGGTGGGCGACGGGCCGCACTCGGTTGCCGACGCCAACGTCCCGGTGATCAAACCCGACGACAAGCCGATCAAGACCAAGCCCGAGGATCGCGGCGGCATGGCCGTGCCCAATCAGGACAAGCTGGTCTATCAGGACCTCGGCAAGGGCGACAACGCCAACGACTCGGGCACCACGACCGAGAAGCTGCTGCCGCCGCCCGAGAAGCCGCAAGCGCCCGCCGTGAAACAGGCGCCGGCCAATGACAGCGCCTCGTCGGCGATGCCGCCGCCGCCGGCCGTGGCCGGGAACGACATGCCCGCCCCGCCACCAGTCGCCTCGACCAATGGCGGCGCGATGCCATCCGCCGAGAAGACGGCGAAGACCGAGAAGCAGCCACCGTCGCCGGCTGCTGCGCCGCTCGAAAAGGTCACGGCCGCATCGCCGACGCCGAACACGCAGGCCACTCAGACCGGCAACGCGCTGTCGCCGGTCAAGGAAACCGGCAAGAAGGTCGCGACGGCCGAGACCGCCCATAAGGAGCCGCCGGCCGCGCCGACACCCAACACCCAGGCGACCGCAGCCTCGACGCCAGCGCCGAAGGCCGCCGCCGGCTCGGGCCATTTCCAGATTCAGCTGGCCGCCATGAAGTCGGAACCCGAGGCCCAGGCCGCGTGGAAGAAGGCCCAGGCCGCCAACAAGGACCTGCTCGGCAATCTCACGCCCGACATCGTGCGGGCCGATCTCGGCGCCAAGGGGGTCTATTACCGCGTGCGCGCCGGGGCCTATGACGAGGCGGGAGCGAAGGCCCTTTGCGCTCAGCTTACCGCGCATAACCAGGGCTGCATCGTTGCCAAGAAATAGCACGCCAGCCGCCGTCATCTTCGGCTGCGCCGGGACCGTTCTGACCGACGCCGAAAAGGCGTTCTACACGCGCGTCAATCCTCAGGGCTTCATCCTCTTCCAGCGCAACTGCCAGTCGCCCGATCAGGTGAAGGCTCTGGTGGCGTCGATGCGCGAAACGGTCGGCCGCCACGCGCCGGTGCTGATCGATCAGGAGGGCGGCCGCGTCCAGCGCCTCAAGCCGCCGCACTGGACCAGCCGTCCCGCCATGGCGCGCTATGGCCGGCTCGCCGCCACCAATCTCGATCTCGCCCGCCGCGCCGTCAGTCTGCACGCACGGCTGATCGCCGCCGATCTGCTGGCGCTCGGCATTGATGTCGATTGCACGCCGGTCCTCGATGTGCCGGTTCGCGACGTCACCGACGCCA
>CAZNZI010000010.1:0-13420 GCA_964577475.1 uncultured Rhodospirillaceae bacterium | reverse complement strand
ATTTCCTGACCAAGCATCCGAAGGTGGCCAAGGTGATCCACCCCTCGCTGCAGACCGGCGAGAACAAGCGCCGCGCCGACGCGGCCCTGAAGGGCGGCTATGGCGCGCTGGTCGGCTTCGAGTTGAAGGGCGGGGTCGATGCCGGCAAGAAGTTCATCGACTCGCTGAAGCTGCTCTACCACGTCGCCAATATCGGCGATGCGCGCTCGCTGGCGATCCATCCCGCCAGCACCACCCACTCGCAGCTCTCCGCCGACGACCAGGGCCGCACCGGCGTCACGCCCGGCTATGTCCGCCTCTCGGTCGGCATCGAGCATATCGACGACATCCTCGCCGATTTGAAGCAGGCGCTGGACGCAGCGTAAGTCGCGGCGTCTCCGCGACACGCCCCACCTCACCCTCCCGCTTGCGCGGGTCCCTCCCTCTCCGTCCCTCAGGGGCGGAGAGGGCTGGGTGAGGTGGGGCGCGCCGCAAACTCTTGCGCCGCAGGGCTGAGTCGCCCCGCTTGAGCCCAGCCCCGGAAAGGTGAATAAAGGGGGCATGTCCACGCCCCCGAATTCGCCACCCCCTGCCCTCGGCCGGTACCCGCGCACGCGGATGCGCCGCAACCGCCGCCATCCCTGGTCGCGCAAGCTGGTGGCCGAGAATGTCCTCACCGCGTCCGATCTGATCTGGCCGGTCTTCATCACCGAAGGCAAAGGGCAGCGCGTACCGATCGCCTCGATGCCGAGCGTGTTCCGCCACAGCATCGATACGCTGGTCGAAGCGGTGCAGGAGGCGGCGAGCCTCGGCATCCCCGCCATCGCGCTCTTCCCCGAAGTCGACCCCGCGCTGAAGACGCCCGATGCGCGCGAGGCGACCAATCCCGACAATCTGATCTGCCGCGCGGTGCGCGCCGTGAAGGCTGCCGTGCCCGGCATGGGCATCGTCTGCGACGTGGCGCTCGATCCGTTCAACAGCGACGGCCACGATGGGCTCGTGATCGAGGACTATGTCGACAACGATCTCACCATCCCGATCCTCTGCCGCCAGGCCCTCGTTCAGGCGGAAGCCGGCTGCGATGTGATCGCGCCGTCGGACATGATGGACGGCCGCGTCGGCGCGCTGCGCGACGCGCTCGATAGCGGCGGGTTCCAGCATGTGCAGATCATGTCCTATGCCGCGAAGTATGCCTCAGCCTTCTACGGCCCGTTCCGCGACGCGATCGGCACCAAGGCCGTGCTGAAAGGCGACAAGAAAACCTATCAGATGGACCCGGCCAACAGCGACGAAGCCATCCGCGAAGTCGCCCTCGATATCGAGGAAGGTGCGGACATGGTGATGGTGAAGCCGGGCATGCCCTATCTCGAGATCTGCCGGCGCGTCAAAGACACGTTTGGCGTGCCCACCTTCGCCTATCAGGTCAGCGGCGAATACGCGATGCTGAAGGGCGCGGCCAACAACGGCTGGCTCGACAACGACCGCGTGGTGCTCGAAGCGCTCACCGCGTTCAAGCGCGCCGGCTGTAACGGCGTGCTCACCTATTTCGCGGTGGAAGCGGCGAAGCTCTTGAAGAAGAGATAAGCCGCGGCGATGCAGTCGAGCGGAACGGTGCGATGCCCCCTCCCCTGACGCCGCAGATCGTCGACGCGCTCCTGCGCGAACTCGAAGCCGGAATGAACGAAGTGTTCTTTCATTCCGTCCAGCACGCGACCGGCATGAAACTCCATCTGCCCGCCGAGAACAGCGAGGACGTGCTGTTCGCCATGGCCGCCTGGACGCGCGGCGATTCCGAACTGATGAAGAACGTCCTGACCGCCGTCGCCGGTCATGCGCGCGGCGAGGAAAAATCGGCTTGGGCACGCAGCTTGAACGTGGCCGCGGGCGAAGTTTTCGCTCTGCGCCGGCGTGCCGCGGGCCGGCTGCGCGCCATTGTCGAAGCGGAACGCGCGGCGGCGCAGCCCATCGAGGCCGGTGCCATCGTGATGACCTTGGGTCGGCGGCCGGAGATCTGTACGGCTTTGCTGAACGGCTATCATGCGGAGTGTGCGGCACCGCTCGTGGTCTGCAACAACGGGCTCGCCGAGATCGGCGCTCTGCCGGGCAATCCGCGCATCGTTCCTCCACCCAGCGAGGAATATGTCGTCCTCAAATCCATGCTGCTGCCCCCTCAGCGCTACATGATCGACTGTTATCGCGCGCTCGCGCTGGGCGAAGGCGATGTGCTCCTGTTCGAAGACGATGTGCGCCTCTGCCACGGCTGGGCCGCGGCCCTGGACCTGGCGAGGCAGACCCTGCGCGAGCGGGGTGAGGAACCCGGCTTCATATGGCTGATGGAAACCGCTGTGATCGAGACGCCGCGCGGCACGGTCCAGCAAAAGGGCCGCGACACCACCGAACCGGTGGTGAGCCTGCCCTCCAGCGACTTCAACGGCGTTCAGGCAATCTGGATCCCCGCGGCCACGCGGCAAAAGATCGTTCCCGCCTTGGCCGCCAGCGCCTTCGAAACATATAAGCTGCCCTTCGATCTGGCGCTGCGGTCGATCTGCGAAAAGGCGGGGCTCGGCTTCTTCGCCACCGGCCGTGCGCTGGTCCAGCACATCAAGACCGACGAGAAACTCACGCCCGGCTTCCAGAACTACGCCAAGCACCTGTTAGGCCCCCTCTATTGAGCGGCGCAACGTCTGGCGATACTGTTGATGGCCGGTGAAGCGGGCGGTCGCTCGGGAGGCGCCCATGGCCAAGTGGCGGACGGACGGTGTGAAGGTGGTGCGGGCGGCGACGCTCGACATGGCGATGCGTGGGCCCGGCGGCACCGGGCGCGCGACCGTGTTCGACTTCCTGGGCAACGCTGATAGCCAAGGCAAGACCTGGGTCGGCACCGTCACGAATCCGCCCAGCCACAATACCGGCCCCCACAACCATGGCCGCCACGAGGCCGCGCTCTACGTCGTCCATGGCCGCGGCCAGATCCGCTGGGGCGAGCATCTCGAATTCGCCGCCGAGATCAGTGCCGGCGACTTCGCCTACTTCCCGCCCTTCGTGCCGCACCAGGAGTTGAACCTCTCGCCCACCGACCGTTTCGACTTCGTGGTGGTGCGCAGCGACAACGCAAAGATCACCAACGCGCTCGAGATCGCGCCGGTGAGCGAACCGGAGACGGTGTACTAGGCGGTACGCGCCGCTCCTGCATCCGTGGGATTCTTGTGGGTTGAGCCTGCCCCAATCTACGTATAAGTCCGCTATCACGGTTCCGTTACAGTGCGGCTAACATAGGCGCGCCGTACTTGGAGTTCTTTATGGCCGACGCGCCACGCGCCATCGTTTTCGCGATCTTCCCGCAGGTCACGCAGCTCGATTTCACCGGGCCGCATCAGGTGTTCACGCGCCTGCCCGGTTACCGCGTGATCATCGCCTCGCGCGACGGCGGCCCGGTGCGCAGCGACGACGGGATCCTGTTCAGTGAGACTGTCCCGCTGCGCGAGATCCATGACTGCGCCGTCCTCTGCGTGCCCGGCGGCCCCGGCTGCACGGCGATGATCGAGGACGAAACCTTCTTGAGCGAGATCGGCCGCCTCGCCCGCACGGCCAGTTGGATCACGTCGGTCTCGACCGGCTCGCTCATGCTCGGCGCCGCCGGCCTGCTGCGCGGCAAGCGCGCCGCCTGCCACTGGGCCTCGCGCGAATTCCTGAGTGCGTTCGGCGCGACGGTGGACAACGACCGCGTCGTGCAGGACGGCAACACGATGACCTGCGGCGGCAGCACCGCGGGGATCGACTTCGCACTCACTTTGGCCGCCGAGATGGCCGGCGAGGAAATCGCCCAGGCGATCCAGCTCGGCCTCGAATACGCCCCCGCCCCGCCCTTCGCATCCGGCCCCCATTAGATGGCCCCCTCGGCCGTGCTGGCCCGCGTGCTCTCGGGAAGCGCCAAGCACATGCTTGAGCGCAAGGACGCGTTGGCGCGCGCCTCCGCGACAATCCCCTCCGCGCCGCCCGAGCCCGACAAGATCGACCTGCCGCCCGCGCCGCCCTCGTGGAAGTCGCTCGGCTAGACCGCTCGGCTAAGTCTCTGGCGGCACGAATCCCTCGAAGATCGCGTTCATCCCCGCGCGCCGCGCGGCTTGCCACGTCTCCTGGGACCGCACGGTCCAGACCAGGATCGGCACGCGGAACAGGGTCTCGAACAGGCGCCGCCGCAGCGGACCGAGCGCGTCGTATTCGTAGGCGATGAAGTGCGGGCGGATCAGCGGAAACAGCAAAAGGTTCCGCAGCAGGATTTTTTCCCATCCCGGCAGGCCCGGATCGTCGAAGCGGCCCGAGAGCATGCCGCGTGAAACCTTTGGGCGGTGACGGCGGAACCAGTCGACCGCATAGGGATTGAAGGACTGGACCGCGCAGGGCCCACCGTAGCGGTCGAGCAGCGCTGCCAGTACGGGTTCGATAGCGCCGGCGCGGCCTTCGGTCTTGATCTCGACAAGGATCGGCACGCGCCCGGCGATCAGGTCGAGCACGTCGCTGAACACCGGAATCGCCTGATCGGTCTTCGCAAGCCGATAGCCGCCGAGCGCGTCACGGTCGAGCGCAGCCAAAGGCCCAGCACGACCGGTCATGCGTTGGGTGTCCGCGTCGTGAAATACGGCGAGCGCGCCATCGGCCAGCAATCGGATGTCGAGCTCGATCGCATAACCCTGCTTCGCCGCGGCATCGAAGGCCGCCAGGGAATTCTCGGGCCGGCCTGGCCCGTGGAGGCCACGATGGGCAATCGGCGTGGAGGTCAGCCAGTCGACGGACACCGGTTTCCTGATACGAGAAAAAGCCGAATGCCCATGCTAGGAGATCGGTGACGGCGGCGCTATCGTCGCGCGCAGACCGTCGCGGCGTCAGAGGAGAGCAGGATGATTCGGTTCGATGATCAGGTTGCCATCGTCACCGGTGCCGGCCGCGGCATGGGCCGCAGCCACGCGCTTGAGCTTGCCCGTCGCGGCGCGCGTGTCGTGGTCAACGATGTCGGCTTTACGGTCGGCGGCCAGTCGCGTGACGAATCGGTGGCGCAGACGGTGGTCGACGAGATCGTGGCGATGGGAGGCGAGGCACTGGCCGATACCGCCGACGTCTCGAATGCCGCGGCATGCGAAGCCCTGGTGGCGAAGACGATGGCGCGGTTCGGCCGGATCGATATCGTCGTCAACAATGCCGGCAACCAGCGCTTCCTGCATTTCGCCGAGACCACGCGCGCCGATTTCGATTCGCTGGTCGGCATCCATCTCGGCGGCACCTTCAATGTCACCCGCGCCGCCTGGCCGCATATGGTGCAGCAGAAATACGGTCGCTTGATCTTCACCACCAGCCAGGTCGGCTTCTACGGCCAGGTCGATGCGGTGGCCTACGGCGCGGCCAAGGGCGGGATCATGGCGCTGATGCACGGCATCAAGCTCGATTGCGAGAAGGCCGGCATCCGCGTCAATTGCATCTCGCCCTTCGCATTCACCCGCATGGTCGAAAATCTGTTCCCGAAGGAGCTGAAAGAGCAGATCGCACCCGAACACGTCTCGGCCGGCGTGGCCTATCTGGCCAGCCGCGCATGCAATTTGAACGGCGAGGTGCTGATCGCGGGCGGCGGCCATTTCGCCATCGCGCGGACGATCGAAACCGAAGGTATCGACATCGCCGATCCGGCGCAGATCACCGCCGATACGGTGGCGGCGCAGATCGGCACCATCACCGATACCGGCCGGTTCAAACTCTACCCTGACGCGCTGGCCGCCGTGCAGGTCACCTTCGACCGGCTGGCGCGGCAGGCGGGTGTCGCCTAGACCTTCCGCAGGACATAGAGCAGCGACACATAAGGAAACGCGATCTCGGCCGCGTCGCGCAAGTCCGCGTGCCGCGCGACGAGATCGGCGATCCGGCCACGCAGCCGCGTCTTCTCGTCCTCGGGCAGCAGCGCGATATAGCTGGTGGAGAAGGCGCGATCGACAAGCCCGGCCACCGGCATCGGATGGACGAAGGGAAACGCCGTCTCGACCGTCAGCGCGAAACGATCGTCGCGCAAAATCTGCCGCCAATAGTCCTGGCCGAAGCGGCGCGCCTCGTTCGAGTAGCTTTCCAGCATCCGCGAGAACTCGGCCACCCATTGCACCTGGTTGTCGCGCCGGTTCCAGATCAGGGCGAGGTGGCCGCCCGGCTTCAGCAGGCGATGGATTTCGTCGGCGGCTTCGGGATAGTCGAACCAGTGATAGGCGGTCGCACAGCAGACCAGATCGGCCGCCCCCGCCGGCAACGGCACGCGCTCGGCCTTGGCGATGGCGACCTCGACACCCGTCTTGCCGCCCTGCGGGATGCGCGCCGCCATTTCCGGCAGCGGCTCGACGGCAACGATCCGCCCCGCACGGCCGATCAGCGCCTGGGTGAACTTGCCGGTGCCGGCGCCCAGCTCGACGATGGTGTCGGCCACCGGCAGCGCGTCCAGCACGGCCGCCGGATAGTCGGGCCGCCCGGCGACATAGGCGTCGACGCTCTTCGCAAAGCCGGCGGCGGGCGCGGATGACGGCATGCAGACACTCGGCGGTGCAAGGCAGGGATGCAAACAGGCGGAGCATAGCGCTTACATGCTGCCGTGCAGCAGGAACCGTGTAACGCCGTGCTTCAGGGCTCAGCTTGGCAGTCGCAGGCAAGCGCGATAGGGTCGAGCCCTATGTCCCCCTCCGCGTCCGTTCCCGAATCCGCCGGCCCAGCACCCTCCTTCGACCCGCGCATCGGACTTCTGGCGCTGGGCACCTTCGCCGTCGGCACCGACAATCTGGTGATCGCGGGCATCCTGCCGGTGGTGGCCGACGACCTGCATATCGGCCTCGACGCGGCCGGTCTGCTGGTGACCGCCTATGCGCTCTCCTACGGGATCGGCTCGCCGCTGATGGCGGCGCTGACCGGCAAGTTCCGCCGCGAGCGGGTGGTGGTCTGGGCCATCGGCGGTTTCGCCGCCGCCAATATCCTCTGCGCGCTCGCACCCAGTTTCGGCTTCCTGATCGTCGCCCGCATCCTCGCGGGCCTGGCCGCCGCGGTCTATACGCCCAGCGCCTATGCATTGGCCGTGTCGCTGTCCTCGCCGCAAAAGCGCGGGCGCGCGCTCTCGACCGTGCTGCTCGGCATATCGAGCTCCACCGTACTCGGCGTGCCGCTGGGCACCGCGATCGGCCACCGGCTGGGCTGGCACGCGACCTTCGTCCTGGTCGGCGTTCTGTCGGCCATCGCCATGGCGGCGCTGCTCGCCTTCCGGCTGCGCAGCACGGATACGGGGCATCTGGCGGCGATGAGCGTCGCCCAGCGCCTGGCGCCGTTGACCAAGCTCGAGATTCTGCTGGCGCTCGGGCCCAATTTCATCTGGGCGATCGGCAGCATGTCGGTCTTCACCTACATCTCGCCGCTCTTGAGCCCCTATTTCGACAACGACACGATCGTGCTGCTGCTCCTGGTCAACGGCTGCGGCGGGTTGATCGGCAGTTTCATCGGCGGCCGGCTGGGCGACCGTTTCGGGCCCGTGCGGCCGATGGCGATCTTCCTGTCGCTCAATGCGATCAACCTGGTGATCTGGGGCATCGTCAACGGCGATCTGGTGCTGACCGCCATGATCATTTTCTCTTATGCGTTTTGCGGCTGGTCGACCGGCCCGTCGCAGCAGATGCGCATCATCCGCATCGACCCGGCCGCGGCCACGGTCACGCTCGCCATCAACAACGCGACCTTCTACACCGGTAATTCGCTGGGCGCGGCCATGGGCGGCGCCCTGCTCCGCGCGATACCCGCCGCCGACCTTCCCTTCATCGGCGCCGCGTTCATGGTGCTTGCCGTGGGCTCGCTCGCGCTGAGCGTGCGCTACAGCCGGCGCCTCGCCGCAAGGGCGTAAAGAAAAGCCCCCTCTCCCGCCAGGGAGAGGGGGCCAGTCGTTCAGAACGTCACGCCTTCGTCAATTGATCCGCGATCGGCAGGCGGCGGATGCGCTTGCCGGTGGCGGCGAAGATGGCGTTGCACAGCGCCGGCGCGAAGGGCGAGATCGCCGGTTCGCCGACACCGGTGGGATGCACATCCGCCCCGTTCTCGATGATGTGCACATGGGTCTCGCGCGGTGCGTCGCTGATGCGGGCCAGTTTGAAATTGTCGAAATTGGTCTGCTCGACGCGCCCGTTCTTGAAGGTGAGCTCGCTATAGAGCGCGAGACTCGTTCCCATCACCGCGGCCCCTTCCACCTGCGACCGGATGCGTTCCGGATTGACCGCGAAGCCGCAATCGATCGCCGTGTGGACGCGCGGGATGGTGAGCTTGCCCTTGTCGTCCACCGCCACTTCGACCACTGTGGCGACATAGCTGACGAAGCAGCGGTTGGCCGCGAGACCGAGACCATGGCCCTTCGGCAGCTGCTTGCCCCAGCCGGCTTCTTTCGTCACCGTCTCGATCACGCGCCGCCAGCGGGCCGCGTCGATCGGGAACTGATCGACCGGCTCGCCATAGTTCCAGAACTTGTCGGTGGTCTGACTGGCCACGTCGACGATGCGCGGCGGGCCGACCATATCGAGCAGGAACTCTTTGTGGTCCTTGCCGGCCGCCACCGCCAGTTCGTTGATGAAGGACTGGATCGCGAAACAGTGCTGGACGTTGTAGACCGACCGGAACCAGCCGATGCGGGCATGGGCTTCGCACTTGCCCGACTCGACCTTCAGGTTGGGCACGTCCCAGGGCACATCGCTGGCGCCGAAGCCGAGCGGGAACAGATCCATGCGATCCACCCCGTCGGCAAAGGTCGTCATGAAACTTTCCGAATGCGCCCGGTGCCGGTAGGCGACCACCTTGTTGTTGGCGTCGAAACCGGCGTCGAGCCGTTCGTAGCCCGAGGCGTGGTAGTAATCGTGCTGCAGATCGTCGTCGCGCGTCCAGACGACCTTGACGGGTGCATTCATCGCCTTCGACAGGATCGCGGCCTCGACGACGAAATCGCATTTCGACTTGCGGCCGAAACCGCCGCCGAGCAGCGTCACATTGACCTTCACGTCCTCGGCTTTCAGGCCGAGGGTCTTATAGACGAAGTCATGCGCCGCCTGCGGCGACTGGGTCGGCGCCCACACCTCGCATTTGCCATTGGCGAAACTGGCCGTGGCGGCCAGCGGCTCCATCGTCGCATGCGCCAGATGGGGCACGTAGTATTCGGCGGTGACCACCTTCGCGGCCGATTTCAGCGCCGCATCGGCATCGCCCACGTTGCGGAAAGTTTTGCCCGGCTCGGCCGAGGCCGCCTTCAGCGTCTCGTAATGGGTCTTCGAGTCGAACGTCGCGTTCGGCCCATCGGCCCATTCGATCTTGAGCGCTTCGCGGCCCTTCATTGCCGCCCAGGTGTTCTTGGCGACGACGGCGACACCACCGACGGGGTTGTAGAGCGGCGGCCCGGCCGGCGGCGCGGGGATCTCCACCACCTTGAGCACGCCCGGCACCTTCATCGCGGCGCTGGCGTCGAACTTGGCGACCTTGCCGCCCACCACGGGCGGGCGTGAGACCACCGCGAACTTCATGCCCGGCAACACCACGTCCTGGCCGTAGCGGGCCTTGCCGACGGTGATGTCGCGCAAGTCCGTGATCTTGGTCTTGCCCTTGCCGATGTAGCGGAAGTCCTTCGCGTCCTTGACCTTGATGTCGGCCAAAGCGGGCACAGGCATCTTCGCAGCGTCCTCGGCGAGTTCGCCATAACCGAGCTTCTTGCCACTGCCCTTATGGGTGACGTGGTGATCCTTGGCTTCGACCTCGGTGATCGCCACGTTCCATTTCTTGGCCGCTGCCGCCGACAGCATCTGGCGCATGGCGGCGCCGCAGGCCCGCATCGGCTGGATGAAGTGGCGCGTGCTGCGCGAGCCGTCGGTGTCCTGGTTGCCGTATTTGTCCTCGTCGCCGGGCGCCTGGACGATCTTCACCTTGCTCCAATCGGCTTCCAGTTCGTCGGCGACGATCATCGGCAGGCTGGTGCGGATGCCCGTGCCCATCTCGGACCGGTTGGTGACGATGCTGACGATGCCGTTCTTGTCGATGGCGATGAAGACATGCGGGTCCCACACCGTCTTGCCGTGCATGCCGTCGGCGCCGGTGGCGTAGAACTCCATCGCGCGCGCCTTCGTAGCGAAATGCACCGCGATGATGAAACTGCCCGCGGCCATCGCGCCCTTGAGCACGGTGCGGCGGCTGACATTCTCGAGAGTGGTCTTGGGGGTGGTGATGTGTGTCATGTCACGCCCCCGTCGCGGTCAGGCGGATCGCATCGACGATGCGCTGATAGCAGCCGCAGCGGCAGATGTTGCCATCCATCGCGTCACGGATCTGGTCGTCGCTCGGATTCTTGTTGGTGGCGAGCAGCGCCGCCGCCTGCATGATCTGGCCGGCCTGGCAGTAGCCGCATTGCGGCACGCCCAGCTCGCGCCAGGCCTTCTGCACCGGATGGTTGCCGTCCTTGTCGAGGCCTTCGATGGTCGTCACCGCATGGCCGTCGACATCGCTCATCGCGGTGATGCAGGAGCGCACCGCCTCGCCGTCGACATGCACCGTGCAGGCGCCGCAGAGCGCCGCGCCGCAGCCGAACTTCGTCCCCGTCATCTGCAGCTCATCGCGCAGATACCAGAGCAACGGCATCGACGGATCGCCGCTATAGGTCTTGGAAACCCCATTCACCTTGAGCGAAGCCATGGAAATCCTCCCGGTCGGTTGCGTGACCGCGGATCGATGTCCCTATGGCACACCGCGAGCGCTATATCTAAGTAAATATGGCGGGCGGGCCATACAAACACGATCAGCGACAATGATAAAATCAGTATTCGTTATATACGAATAAATATAACGAAACGTCCCCGTATCGGCATTCCTGCGCTGTCCATTTTCTTTTCTTGCGCGCGCAAGTATTCGGCGTGCCGATCACCCAATTGTCAATGAAATTGTGACGAATTTCTACCGGAGGTGGTGGGCAGCGAAGCCCAACTTCGGAGCCCGGTCCGGTTGTGGGCGTGCCCAGCTGGCGGAACCAGCTCACACGCTGGAGGCCGATCGGCGGTCCCGGGATCTGTGGCGTGAGTGTCACATCAAGAGCCGATGGCGTCGGGACTTCAGCGATCGATCCGCGCGAATAGCGCGGACAGGTCCGGTCCAGGCGCGGCAATTGCGCCGTGGTCCGGGGGGTTCAGTGACCCCAAGGGTTGCGGCTCCGACCGTCCTCCGATAGGCTTCTATCATGCGAATTCTGTTCAGAATCATCGTCCTGTTGATCGTGTTGATCATCGTGGCGGCCGTCGCCGGATATTTCTGGCTGACGACCTCGCTGCCCACGACCGCCGGAACGATGCGTCTGAAGGGTCTCTCCGCCGAGGTGACCGTCGCCCGCGATGGGTTGGGCGTGCCCCGTATCGTCGCGCAAAATGCCAATGACGCCCTCTTCGCGCTGGGCTTCGTCCATGCCCAGGACCGGTTGTGGCAGATGGAACTCCAGCGCCGGGTCGGCGCCGGCCGCATGTCGGAACTGGTGGGGGCCGACGCGCTCGGCATCGACAAGTTCATGCGCACGCTGGGCCTTTATCGTCTGGCCGAGCAAAGCGTCGATTCGCTGCCGCCCGAGGTGAAGAAGAACCTCGAGTCCTATGCGGCCGGGGTGAATGCATTCATCGCCACCCATAAAGGGGCGCTGCCGCCGGAATTCGTTCTGCTCCGCTCCGATCCCGAGCCGTGGAAGGTGGCCGACAGCCTCGTCTGGGGCCGGCTGATGGGCTTGCAGCTCTCCGGCAATTGGCGCGACGAGCTGCTGCGCGGCAATGTCGCCGCCAAGATTCCGGCCGATCAGGTCAACGACATCTTCCCCGCCTATCCGGCCAATCAGCCGGTGACGATCGGCGCGGCGGACGATGCATCGCCGGAAAAGCATGCGGCCAACACACCCGCTTCGCCCGAGCAGGTGACCCACGAAACGCTGGCGCTGTTCGAGAAGATGGTCGCCGCGATTCCGAAGGTCGGCCGCCCGCGCCTGGCCTCGAACCAATGGGTGCTGGCCGGCAGCCGTACCGCAACGGGCAAGCCGCTGCTGGCCAACGATCCGCATCTCGCGCTCGACGTGCCGGTGCTGTGGTACCTCGCGACGATCGTCTCCCCCGACCTCGACGTCACAGGTGTCACCGCGCCCGGCGTGCCCGCCGTCGTGCTGGGCCATAACAAACGCATCGCCTGGGGCTTCACCACCACCAGCAGCGACACGATGGATCTGTTCATCGAGAAGCCCGACGGCGACGGCTATGTGACGCCCGACGGCACCAAGCCCTATGCGGTGCGCGACGAGGTGATCATGGTGCGCGGCGCGCCGCCCGTCACATTGAAGGTCCGCACGACGCGGCATGGTCCGGTCGTCAGCGATCTCTTGGGCGACGAGGCGGGCGGCCAGGTGCTGGCCCTTTCCGCCGCCTTCCTCGAACCCGGCGACATCAATGCCACGTCGATCATGGGAATCAACCGCGCCCAGAACTGGGACCAGTTCAAAGATGCGCTGAAGAGTTTCGTGGCGCCCCAGCAGAACGCGACCTATGCCGATATCGACGGCCATATCGGCCTGTTCGCCGCCGCCAAGATTCCCGTGCGCAAATCGGGCGACGGCACCGTGCCGCGGCCGGGCGCCACCGGCGCGTTCGACTGGACCGGCTGGGTGCCCTTCGAAGAACTGCCGCAGGTATTCGATCCGCCGAGCGGCGAGATCGTCAATGCCAACAACAAGCTGGTGTCGGACTCCTACAACCACCTGCTCACCGTCGTCTGGCCCGAAGGCTATCGCGCGCAGCGCATCGTCGACCTGCTGGGCAACCGCACCGGGCTGACGCCGCACGACATGTCGGTGATCCAGATGGACGAGAAGGATCTGGCGGCCGCGCAACTCAACCCGCTCCTGATGAAGACGCCGCCGGTCGGTCCGCAGGAGACCGCCGCCCATCAGATTCTCGAGAACTGGGACGGCACCGCCGATCAGCGCGGCCCGCAGGCCTTGATCTTCAATTCCTGGATCGAGCATCTCCAGCGCGACCTGCTGAAGCCCTGGCTGGGCGAGATCGCCGCCTCCTTCGACGAACCGCGCCCGCAATTCCTGGCCACCGTGCTGGGCGGCAAGACGGTCTGGTGCGCCCCGCCGGGCAGCCCGGCGCCGGCCAATTGCGACGCGATCGTGGCCCAGTCCCTGGGTGAAACGGTCGCCGACCTCGCGGCCAAATACGGGCCCAACATGGCCGATTGGCGCTGGGGTACCGCACACCGCGCCAGCCTCGATGCGCTCCTGTTCGGCCGCATCCCCGTCCTCGACACCCTGACCCGGCTCGACGCGCCCAAGGGGGGTGACGACTTCACCGTCCAGCGCGGCGCCTACCGGTCCCAGGGTATGGTGGTATTC
>CAZNZI010000009.1:0-2960 GCA_964577475.1 uncultured Rhodospirillaceae bacterium | reverse complement strand
GTCTCGCGGTGGCGGGCGAGGTCAAGGTCGCCGCCGCGATCATCGGCGCGCTGCTGACGATCGTGCTCGCCCTGATCCCCGCGCTGACCCTGGCGCGGGATTTCGCGCGGCTGACCGATTACGCCGGCCGCGTGGCCGACGGCGTTCCCGTCACGCCGCCGAACGTCTCGACCGAAACGGCGGGCGAACTGGTCAGCGCGCTCGAGCGGTTGCGGCGCGAACAGCGGGCCCGCGACGCGACGCTCGAAGGCCTGCTCGACATGCACGAATCGCTGTTCGACAGCCTGCCCGGCCCCACCTTTCTGCTCAACGCCCAGCGCCGCATCACCCGCGTCAACCGCGCCGGCCGCACGCTGTTCGGCGACAAGCTGCGCGACCGCGATCTGGCGACCGTGCTGCGCCATCCCGAACTGCTCGATGCGGTCGAGCGCGCGATCCAGGGCGGCCCCGGCGGTGCGGTCGAGTTCACGCTGCCGGGCGGGCCTGACGGTACCTTCCGCGCCGTGGTCGAACCGCTACCCAAACCGGCCGTCGACGGCACGCTGGCGGTGGTCGCGCTCCACGACGTCACCGAGTTGAAGCGCGTCGAGCGGATGCGCGCGGACTTCGTCGCCAATGCCAGCCACGAGTTGCGCACGCCGCTGGCTGCGCTGCTCGGTTTCATCGAAACCCTGCAAGGCCCCGCGCGTGACGACACCGATGCGCGCGAACGCTTCCTCGGCATCATGCATGAACAGGCTGCGCGCATGTCGCGTCTGGTGGCCGATCTGCTGACTCTCTCGCGCATCGAACTTTCCGAACACAGCCGCCCGCAGGGCCAGGCCGATCTCGGCGCGATCCTCAAGCGGGTCGCCGAGGCTCTGGAGATTCAGGCACGCAACAAGCGGATGCATGTGGTGGTCGACTTCCCGATGGACCTGCCGCCGGTCAACGGCCAGGACGACGAGCTCAGCCAGATCTTCCAGAACCTGATCGACAATGCGATCAAGTATGGGCGCGACGGTACCGATGTGGAGATCAAGGCCGTGGTCGCGCCCGATCCGCCGCCCGCCTATCCCGAACGCCAGGCACGGGCGATCGCCGTCTCGGTGCGCGACAAGGGCGAGGGGATCGCGCGCGAGAACCTGCCCCGCCTGACCGAGCGTTTCTTCCGCATCGACACGGCCCGCTCGCGCCGCCTCGGCGGCACCGGCCTCGGGCTCGCCATCGTGAAACATTCGATCAACCGCCACAGGGGCGCGCTGGTGATCGATTCGGTCCAGGGCGAGGGCAGCACCTTCACGGTCTATCTGCCCGCCGCCGAAGGCTGAGGCTTACTCCACCGACACCAGCTTGAGCCCGACGATCCCGGCCAGGATCAAGGCGACGCAGACCAGGCGCGGCCAGTCGGCTGATTCGCTGAACAGGATGATCCCCAGGATCACCGTGCCCACGGTGCCGATGCCGGTCCATACGGCATAGGCCGTCCCCATCGGCAGCGATTTCACCGCGAGGCCCAGCAGCGCCATGCTCACGGCCATGCTGATCAGTGTGAGGATGGTCGGCACCAGCCGCGTGAAGCCGTGCGTGTATTTCAGGCCGACCGCCCAACCCACTTCGGCGAGACCGGCAAAAAAAAGAAAGATCCAAGCCATGGGGCATCCCTTCCACAGGCTGTGGCAGGGTCGTCCCCACCGATGTCGAGAGAGGCGAGGCCGTCCTCGCCGATACGAAAGATGCGGCCTCAGCCGCGCTTTTTCAAGACGGCACCGGCCGCGCCGCACGGCTGATCCAGACCAGCAGCATCAGCGCGGGGATGGTGATCACGGTGGTCATCAGGAAGTAGTCGACCCAGCCCAGCGCCTCGGCCAGAACGCCGCTGCTGGAGCCCACGATATTGAGCCCGACCACCGCAACCGACGACAGAAGCGCGTATTGGGTGGCGGTGTAAGCCGGCGAACAGAGGCTCGAGAGATAGGCGACCATGGCCGCGGCGGCCATGCCGCCGGTCAGATTCTCGGCCGCCACGCAGAGCGCCAGCACATGGATATCGTGCCCTGATACCGCCTGCATCTCATAAGCGAGATTGCCGATCGATTGCAGCACGCCACAGATCAACAAGGCGCGCAGCGGTCCGATCTTGGCCGTCACCGCACCACCCAGAAGTGCGCCGCCGACCGTGGCGAAGAAGCCGAACAGTTTGGAAACGGCGGCGATCTCGTCGAAGCTGAATCCGAGATCGAGGTAGAGGGGCGACGCCATGCGCCCGGCCAGCGCCTCGCCCAGCTTGTAGCCGAAGACGAAGATCAGAATCACCGGCCAGAGCGGACGGCGCATGAAATCGGTGAAGGGATCGATGACGGCGGTCTTGAGCCAGGTGCGGAACGACTCGGGCGTGCGCCGTACCGTCGCCGAGGCCGCGGGTTCGGGCGAGAAGATGAACACCACGAGGCCCACCAGCAACAGCGCCGCCATGGTGGCGTAGGCGGCGAACCAGCTCCCATGCTGCGCGATCACCAGAGACCCCGCGCCGGCGACCAGCATGGCGATGCGATAGCCCGTCTGAATCAAGGCCGCACCCGGGCCTTGCTCCTCCGGCGTCAGGCTTTCGACGCGATAGGCGTCGATCACGATGTCCTGGCTGGCCGAGAGGAATGCGACCAGAGTCGCAAGCGCGCCCATCAGCACAAGATTGCCTTGCGGATCGCACGATCCAAGGGCAAGGACCGCGATGATCAGCAGAATCTGGATCGCAATGCCCCAGCCGCGGCGGCGTCCAAAGGGAAGCGGCGGCGGCAGGCGGTCGATCAGCGGCGACCACACGAATTTGAAGGCATAAGGCGTGCCCACCAGGGCAAACGCGCCGATGGCTTTGAGACTGATGCCGTCGGCCTTGAGCCAGGTCGAGAGCGTTGAGTAGGTGAGAAGGAAGGGCAGGCCCGAGGCGAACCCGAGAAACAGGATGCGCCGCACCGCAGGGT
>CAZNZI010000008.1:0-4663 GCA_964577475.1 uncultured Rhodospirillaceae bacterium | reverse complement strand
GCGCGTTGATCTGGGCCTGCGCGCGGTGGATCGCTCGCCCGGCGCGCACCGCACGCTCGGCGTCGTTCTCGCGCGCTTCGGGATAGCCGAAATAGATCATCGCGCCGTCGCCCATCTTCTGGGCGACATAACCACCGAACCGGTCGACCGCCTGGGCCACGGCGGCGTGATAGGCGGCATTGAGTTCGCGCCAATCCTCCGGGTCCATGCTGGCGGCCAGGGTGGTCGACCCGACCAGGTCGCAGAACATCACCGTGAGATGGCGGCGTTCGCCCTCCGCTTGCCCTCGCGGGGCGGCGGCAGGAGACGCGGTCTCGGCGGCCGGGGCGGGTGCGCTGGTCTTGAGCGCTTCGATCGCCTTGAGCAGCCGCCGGCGGTCGCCGACCGCCGTGACGCCCATCTCTTTCAGATCATCGGCGGTGAGATCGGGGAGAAGATCGGCCGTCACGCCATTCGCGTGGAATGCGTCGGCGAAACGGTCCAGCCCCAATTCGCGCAGCCACGCCGCGATGTCCATCCCGCTCCGCCCGATCGACCCGGCGAAGACCGGATCGTGCCGGAAGCCTACCCTCGGTGCCGATGGGGCGGAAGGACAAACCATCCCGCCTTGCCAGCCCCGTCTTGCCAGCTTGGCGCCCGCCTCTCTAGGATGCGCGGCCCGCCGCGCTGTCGCGGCCAAGATGGGCGTTTCCGGAGGGTTTCAATGATCGTCGATCTGCGCACCTACACGATGGTTCCCGGCCGCCTCGGCGCCTTCCTCGAGATGTACGAGAAGGA
Organism: uncultured Rhodospirillaceae bacterium; assembly: GCA_964577475.1. Taxonomy (GTDB): domain Bacteria; phylum Pseudomonadota; class Alphaproteobacteria; order Rhodospirillales; family Magnetospirillaceae; genus JASHSH01. The sequence continues at coordinate 3,886 of CAZNZI010000008.1, read as the reverse complement.
AGGTCTGCCGATCCAGATCAAGCATCTCGGCAAGCCGATCGGCTATTTCACGACCGAGATCGGCACGCAGAACCAGGTGGTGCATCTGTGGGGCTATGAGAGCCAGGCCGATCGCGAGAAGCGCCGCGCGGCGATGGAAGCCGACCCGGATTGGATCGCCTACCGCAAGAAGAGCGGCGCCGCCGGCAATATCCAGCACCAGGAAAACAAAATCCTGAAGTCGACGGCGTTTTCGCCGCTGTAGGAAAATCGGACGTCATTGCGAGCGCAGCGAAGCAATCCAGGGCGTCACGGAGGTCCTGGATTGCTTCGTCGCTCGGACGCAATGCGTCCGACCTCGCAATGACAGAAAAAGGCTCCTACGCCCGCACTCGCCCGCGGAACAGCAGGTAGAGCGCGCCGATGGCGATCAGGCCCACCAGGGTGCCCGAAGGCAGGCTTTGCAGAAAGGCGGTCGCGTTCTGGGCGACGGAGGTGACGAAGATGCCGCCCTCCTTGCCGAGGATGATGCTCAACAACACGGCGAGAAAGACCAGGATCAACGCGGCCTCGACCGCGGCCCATCCGATGCGGCGCATCTTCTCGAACATCAGCTCATCCCCGCCCACGTGACCCAGCAAACTTTGGGGAGGGGCATGCCCCTCCCCACCGTACGATTGCGTTAGTTCATGGCTCGCTTGCTGAAGAGCCAGAGGACGACGCCAAGGGTGATCAGGCCGGCAAGCCCTGCCTGACCGAGATCCTTGACCAGAGCGATGATGTTATCGACCACACCCCCGAAGAACGGCAGGGAGCCGCCGACCAGCAGCCCGGCGACGATCGCCAGCGCCAGAAGCATCAGACCGATTTCGGTCAGTGAACCGATCCAAGATTTTACACGTGCTAAAGCGTCCATTATTTACCTCCGTTGCCTCCCATATATGGTAGCCCCCAGCTACCATTTTGTTACAAACTACCATTCCTTGACGCAATTTGTCAAAACGACCCTCGGAACCTCAACAAATAGGGGGTCAAAAATGAGGCAGATTCCACCGCGGCGGGTATCAGAATCCCCCACAAAAACGGGATCAAATGCGAAATCCGGCCCCGGCCGGGACTTGCGCCCTGCCGCGCTAAATGCAGGCGTATTCGGATGGTCCAAGGTATGGGCTTCGGGCCGCCTTGGTGGCCCGGATAGAGCCGGGGCGACGGCAACCCAATCGCGCCGGAAATGAAGGCCGCGCGTCCGGACGAAGGCGCGGTGTTCAGCTCAATAGTGCCGGCGCAGCCTGAGATCGGCGTGGGACAGCGCCGGCCGCAACGCATCGGCCAGAAGCCGTCCCCATTTCTTCACGCCGGCACGATCGGCGATCAGATCCTGCCGGACCTCGAAGGTGATATGCGGCCGGCCGTGCGTGGCGGCGTGGAGATCGATCGTGTAGGCGATCCCCTGCCCCGAATACGGCTCGTTGTCGCCCACCGTCAGGCCTTTCGCGCGCAGTGCCGCAATCAATGCGGGCGCCAGGCGCGGGTCTTTGTTCCAGAGGATGCCGACCTGCCAGGGCCGCGGCGCCTGCCCGATCATGGCCGGCGTGAAACTGTGGATCGAGATCAGGGTGGCGACCGGATGAATGCGTTCGATGCGCGACAAATGCTTGTCGATGGCGTGATGGTAGGGATGCAGCCACATATTGGCCCGGTGCTCTTTGTCGCCGGCCGAAAGGCCCCGATTGGCCGGCACCGTCGTTCCGTCGCTGTCTTCCGGAATCGAGGTCGGGTCATCGGGCGCGCGATTGCAGTCGATCACCAGGCGGGAGACCCCCGACAGGATCGCCGTCGCCCGCAGGCGATCCGCCAGGTCCTGGGCGACCAGGGCCGCACCGATATCCCAGCCGATATGGCGGTCGGCCTCGCCGGGGGGCAAACCCAGCCCGCCGAATCCCACGGGAATCCGATTGCTGGCATGGTCGCAAACCAGGAGAACGGGGGCTGAAGCGCGGGGCCGAAGGACAAAAAAGGCAGAAGGATCAGAATGATCCAAAGCATGGACGGGGTCGTTGTGCATCGGGAGAGGCTACATTAGGATCGGCGCCCATGCCACCAGGGCGCATCAGCTAAAATCATTAATATCACTAAGCAGAAAAATTCGGGATGGCCGATCAGAACGCACGTTTTCTAGCGCATTTGAAAAGACTCGGCGACGCGCCGACCGGTTATCTTGCGGTTCATTTCCACATTTCGGAACTGCAGGGACCGAAGAAGTCGCGCGACAATTTGTCCGCCGCGATTCGTCAATTCGCCGCCATGAAGGCCCGGTACAAAGAGACCGAGCTCTTCCTGCTGCGCAATCTCGACATCGTCGTCACCACGCGCGACATCCCGCGCCACAACCTGGCGGCGGAAGCCGCCATCGTACAGGAAATCTTCCTCGGCAAGCTGGGCGTCACCTTCACCAATACTTACGGCGCGCTGGGCGAGTTCTACACGCTCTTCGACCTCAACAACGCGACCGACTATGCGAAGCTGCTGAAATGGACCGAGAGCGCCGCGGGGGTCAGCGAAGCCTCGGCGCCGACCGGCGGCGCCGCGCCGGCCAATCCCAACGAGCCGAAGAAGATCGCCGACTCGGCGACCCTTGCCCGCATCAAGGAAGGGCTGCTGCGCACCGATATCTCGCCGATGCTGCTGGCCCAGGCCGCCTATAACATCTCGGAACCCGACAAGGTCACCGTGCTGTTCCGCGAGAACTACATCGCGGTGAAGGTGCTCGAGAACACCTTCTGTCCCGGCCAGTCGCTGACCGCCAATCGCTGGCTGTTCAACGACCTGACCGAAGACCTCGACGGCGCGGTGCTGCGCCTTTTGTCGAACGCCGAGGAACGCGCGACGCGGCGCAAGTTCAGCATCAACCTGAACCTGGCGACCGTTGCCTCCGAGAAGTTCACCAAGTTCGACTACGAACTCACCCCCGAACAGCGGCAGAACGTGATCATCGAGATCAACAAGACCGACATGTTCGAAAGCCCGCGCCACTGGATCAAGCATGTGCCGGCCCTGCGCGATAAGGGCTACAAGGTCCTGCTCGACTCGCTCCATTACGAGGCGGTCGAGTTCATCGACTTCAACGCGATCTCATGTGATTACGCCAAGATGTTCTGGTCGGGCGACATCATGAAGATGAACATCGACCGGCTCGCCAAGCTGCAGGACCGGGTCGGCCGGCGCAGCATGCCGCAATTCGTACTCGCCCGCTGCGACACCGCCGAGGGCCTGCGCTTCGCCCGCTCGGCCGGCATCAACATCGTCCAGGGCCGCCTGATCGACAATATGGTCAAGAAGAACATCCCGATCTGAGCGGCAGGCCACCTCATCTATTGAAATTTAGCCACAGCAAATCGGCCCGTGGAGCAGTCCCACGAGTGTCAGCGAAGCGCTGATCCACCATACCGGCCAGGTCAGCGGCACGATCGTGTAAAAGGCAATTATAAGGGGCCAGTTGTCGTGAGGGCGATGAAGCGCGCCGCTGTCTATCGCAGACCATATTTGCAGCACTGCGGTCAATACCGCACCAACGGCGTAGACCCAGAGCGAATTTCTAATTGATCGTTTCAACGTCGTTCTTTGCGACCCGAATGAATTTGAAGTCTAGGCCACATTCTAATTCCTCGTTCTTCTGCCGCAACGCTTCTTGCAACCCTCGCCTCCACCTCAGGGCTGTCGTCTCCGCCCTCCCCGACTCTTTTCGTCACTGATCCGTAACCCGTTGTTGTTGTCCGCGCGCGCCCGGCTATAATCCTCCCCGGCGGCAGGTAACACGGGGGAGAGCGTGGCCATCGCGCCGAGCAGCAACAGTTCGCCTAGGCTGAATCTTCGCGGCATCACCAAGCAGTTTCCCGGCTGCCTCGCC
>CAZNZI010000007.1:0-2183 GCA_964577475.1 uncultured Rhodospirillaceae bacterium | reverse complement strand
CGACGGCGGATAAGGATTTTCGTTGGTATTGAGCTTGATGAGGCCGTCCACCTTGGGCTGCTCGCCCGGCACGTAGGGCGACAGGGTGTGGACGACGGGACTCCAGAAGCGGCTCATGATCCTCGACTCGATAACGATGTTCTACGCCGAGTGTCCCACGTCGCGGGCCATTGGACATCAGTTTTGACGCTTGTCGCGGCCTAAAGGCCGGCGCTTTGTCCGCCGTCGACATGCAGGATTTCGCCGGTGGTGAAGGCGGCGCCTTCGAGAAACATGACCGCATCCACGATGTCCTGCACCTCGCCCATCTTGCCCATGGGATGCAGCTTGGCCAGGGAGGCGTGGATCTCCGGCCTGTGCATCGGCGTCTTGATAGCGCCGGGCGCCACTGCGTTGACGCGGATGCCCTTGCTCCCGTATTCGACGGCGAGCGACCGCGTCGCGGCGTTCAGCCCGCCCTTGGTCATCGACGCGAGCACCGACGGCACGGTGCTGTTGGCCACGGCGTCGAGGCTGGTCGTGAGCTGGACGATGTGCCCCGATCCCTGGCCGAGCATCACCTTGGCTGCGCGGCGGGTGAGATAGAAGAAACCGTTGAGGTTGATCCCCAGCATGGCGGTGTAGTCCTCGTCGGTGTAGTCGGTGAAGGATTTCGAGATGAAGATGCCCGCATTGTTGATCAGCGTGTCGATGCGGCCAAAGCGCTCGACCGCCTGCGCCACAATCCGGTCGGCTGTTTTGGGATCGGCGACGTCGCCGGCAACCGCCAGGATATCGGGATCGGACGGCGGCGTGATCGAGCGGGAATTCGCGACGACGCGGAAATTGCGCGCGCGATACGCCCGGACCAAGGCCTCGCCGATCCCCTGCTTCGCGCCCGTGACGATTGCGACTTTTCGTTCTGCGGCCATGGTGGTCTCCCACTCTGCGGTGAATGTCGGTGGCGATCGGACACAGGATGGTCCCTCCGACCCGCCTTACTGTCGCCATCCCCAATGCTCATATTAATCCTGCTGGCCGTTGGCAGCCCACCGCAACTGCATGGTGAGGGCGACGATGTTCATGGCCGATCTTTACCGGATCATTCCCGACGATCTCGGGATCACGCCGCTGCCGATCACTGGTAATGAGATGCAGGCGAAGGAGATCACCAGGCGGCTTCTGGCCTCTTCCTTCGGCAACGCACACGACCAAAGCCTGCAACCCCTTCGTGCGCGCCTGCGGCAGGTCGAGGACAATCAGACGATCAGCGAGTTCGAAATGGCGCCCGGCGGCGTCTCGGAACGCATGCCGTCGTCGCTGTCGTGAGCGCGACCTATTGCCATACCACCGGGGTTTTGGAAGGAGTGGTGCCCAGGGGCGGAATCGAACCACCGACACCGTGATTTTCAGTCACGTGCTCTACCAACTGAGCTACCTGGGCGCCGCGACGAATCGCAAAGCGAGACGGCGCTTATAGACAATTCCCCAAGGCCTGTCCATAGGCCGGGCGGGCCCTGAACACGACCGCTAAGCTCCTCAATCCTCGTCTTTTTCGCCGCTTCCAGACGGTTCGTCCGAATTGGCCGGGGGTTCGTCGCCCGGCACCACATAGACCTCGCCTAGCCAGCGGCTGAGATCGACCTGCTGGCAACGGGCCGAGCAGAAGGGCGTATAGCGCTCTTGGCTGGGCTTGCCGCAGATCGGGCAGGCCTTGGACCCGGCCGGTTTCGCGCCGTCGCTCATCGCGTCTGCTCCTCGATCGCGAAGGTCTCGATCCCCCGCCGCTCGATCAGCATCAGGGGCCGGCTCAGACGGCGTTCGGCTTGGGCGATAACGGCAGGCCGCGCCCGCAGTTCCGACAGCGCGCGGGGTGGCAGGGCGAGCGCTTGGACCACCGCCGGCCGCGCCACCGACTCGCCCAGAAGGGCGCGCAGCCCGTCGAGCGCCACGGTCAGCGCATTGGCGCTGCGCGATGCCGGGTCGAGCATGATCTCGGCGAGGCTGGGTCCATGGCGGCGGCGCGTCATCTCGATCATGCCGAGCGGCGTGTGGCCTGCGATCTGGGCCGGCGCCGGGTCCTGGGCCACCGCCGCGCGCAGCGTCTGAATCAGCCGCATCAGCCGGTGCCGGTCCCTGGTCGGGATAATATCGATCAGGATATGGCCGGCGATGTTACGCAGGCGCAATTGCCGGGCGATTTC
>CAZNZI010000006.1:0-2773 GCA_964577475.1 uncultured Rhodospirillaceae bacterium | reverse complement strand
AACAACGGCATCGTCTTCCTCGACGAGATCGACAAGATCTGCGCCCGCTCTGGCGAGTGGAAAGGCGGCGACGTCTCGCGCGAAGGCGTGCAGCGCGATCTGCTGCCACTGATCGAAGGCACCACCGTCGCCACCAAACATGGCTCGGTGAAGACCGATCACATCCTTTTCATCGCCTCGGGTGCGTTCCATGTGGCGAAGCCATCGGACCTGCTGCCCGAGTTGCAGGGTCGCCTGCCGATCCGGGTCGAGCTGAAACCGCTCAGCCGCGACGATTTCGTGCGCATCCTGACCGAACCGGAAGCCAGCCTGATCAAGCAGTACAAGGCACTGCTCGGCACCGAGAATGTGACCTTGGAATTCGGTGAGGACGCCATCGCGGCGATCGCCGATCTGGCCGAGGCGATCAACCGCAGTGTCGAAAACATTGGCGCGCGCCGCCTGCACACGGTGCTCGAGCGGCTGCTTGAAGAAATCAGCTTTACCGCCACCGATCAGGCGGGCACCTCGATCATCATCGACGCGCCGCTGGTAAAGAGCCGCGTCGGGGAACTGGCCAAGAATGCCGATCTCTCGAAATTCATTCTCTGACCGGATGGCCCGACAATAATGAAGCGCGTCATACGCGGCTCGATCCTCCACTTCCTCTCCGACCCGGCCGCAGGCGGCGACGCCTGGCGCTATTGGGACGACGGCGCGCTAATCGTCGAGAACGGCAAGACGACGCGTGCGGTCGATTACGCGGTCCTACGGTCCGAGGACACGGCGGGCGCTGTGATCGACGACTACAAAGGCATGCTGGTCATGCCCGGCTTTGTCGATTGCCATATCCATTACGCCCAGGTCGATGTGATCGCGTCCTACGGAACGCAGCTGCTCGATTGGCTGGAGCGCTATACTTTCCCCGCCGAACGCAAATTTTCCGATCCCGAACACGCGGCGATCATCGCCAAGTTCTTTTTCGACGAACTGCTGCGTAACGGCACAACCACGGCCTCGGTCTTCCCGACTGTTCATAAAGCGTCGGTCGATGCCTTCTTCACCGCTGCCCTGACGCGCCGCATGCGCATGCTGGCCGGCAAGGTGATGATGGACCGCAACTGCCCCGATTTCGTGCGCGACGATGTCGACAGCGCAGAGCGCGACAACCGCGAACTGATCGCGCGCTGGCACGGTAAGGACCGGCTCGGCTATTCGCTGACGCCGCGCTTCGCGCCGACCTCGACACCCGCGCAGTTGGCGCTGACGGCGCGGCTGATCCGTGAATTCCCCGGCCTGCATATGCAAACCCATCTCGCCGAGAACAAGGACGAGATCAAATGGGTGGGCGAGCTGTTCCCCGAGGCCGACGACTATTACGATGTCTATGCGCGTGCCGAACTGGTCGGGCCGCGCGCCCTGTTCGCCCATTGCGTCCATATGAGCGATGCCAATTTCGCGCGCATGGCAAAGGCCGGCGACGCGATCGCCTTCTGCCCGACCTCGAACCTGTTCGTCGGCAGCGGTCTATTCGATCTGAAACGGGCGCGTGCAGCGGGCGTGAAAGTCGGCATCGGCACTGATGTCGGCGGCGGGACCAGCTATTCGATGCTACGGACCCTCGCCGAAGCCTACAAAGTGCTCCAGCTCAACGGCATCAATCTCGACCCGATGCGTGCCTTCCATCTGGCAACACTCGGCGGCGCCGATGCGCTGGGGTTGGCCGGCGGCATCGGCAACTTCGAGGCAGGCAAGGAAGCCGATTTCGTCGTGCTCGATCTTGAGGCCACGCCTGTGCTGGCTCGCCGCACCGGCATCGCCGGATCGCTCGAAGAGCGGTTGTTCGCACTGATGACGCTGGGCGACGACCGCAGTGTTTTCGCCACCCACCTCCTAGGCGAGCCGGCCTATCGCCGCGACGCGGCCTAGCTAGGGTGCGACGTCCGGCACCACCGGCGTCCGCCGTCGCGATGGTGTGCTGGAGAGCGCGATCCCGGCGAAAACCAGGATGGTGCCGGCCGCGAACCAAACGTCGAGCTTGTCGCCGAACAGCACGGCCGACAGTGCCACGCCCACGAGCGGCTGGAGGTATTGCAGTGATCCCGCGATACGCGCCGGAACCCGGGCGAGGGATTTGAACCAGATCCACGATCCCGTCACCGAGACGAAAGCGCCGAGATAAAGCGCCAGTGCCCAACTGGTGATCGAGCCGTGATAGGGCGCTACGATCAGCTCGCCGATCAGTACCGGCACCATGCACAGCGCCGACCCGATCGTGGTCCAGGCCGTCACCGTGATCGCCGAATAGCGCGCCGAGAGTTCAGTGCTGCCGATGTAATAGACGGCAACCGCCAATGCTGAGATCAGCATCAGGGCGTCGCCCAACAGGCCCTGTGTAAGTCCGCCGGCCACCACCTGGCGCGGGTCACCTACCGCCACCAGGGCAATGCCGAGGAAGGCGCAAATGAGGCCTGCCACGTGCTTGGCCGCCAGCGGTTGACGTAGCCGCACGGTCGCCAATAGGACGAACAGCACGGGGATCGTCGCGCCGATCACGGTCGCCACCGAGGCGGCGGTCAGGTTGACGCCCAAGACCTGGCCGCATTGGCCGATGATGCCGCTGATCGCGCCGAGGCCGAGCATCGAGAGCAGCGACCGCAATGGCGGCCTCCGCTGGCCAATCAGAAGCGGCAGGCAGAACGGCACCGCCAGCAGGTAGCGGAGCGCATTCAAGGTCAGCGGCCGCATATCAGCCAGCGCCAGCTTGGTGGCGGGGATCGAGCCGCCCCAGATC
>CAZNZI010000005.1:0-2455 GCA_964577475.1 uncultured Rhodospirillaceae bacterium | reverse complement strand
CTGCAGGTATTCACCAATTTCCTGAAGACCGCCGCGGCACAGATAGTCGTCGTCGCCACGCAGCGCCAGCGTCCTCCGTTCGGTCGCCAGGGCGACGGATGTCGCTTCGTCACGTGTATCGGGGGCCGCCGGTGTGGCGACATGGGGAAGCCGAGCCATGGTGGCCAGCATGACGCGATCGTTTCGCAAGACATCATTGAAACGTTTGTCGGGTGCGGATGGGTCCGCGCATTTGACGCCATCGGCCTCGATCACCAGAAGCGAATAGGCAACCATGGCGCCCGCCGTGTTTTTGTAGCGCACCGAGCTGTTCGGCAAAGAGCCGGCCAGCCAGAGGAGCCGCGCATAGCCGAGCGGCACGACGACGCTCTTGCCCTGAAGCGTGCGCGATTGCCCCCAATCAAGCGCGGCCGCCATATCCGAGCGGTTTGTCGGATGCAGCATCAGTTCGCCCAGCTTTTGGTAGTTCCGGGCTTCCAGTTCCTGGTCGAGCCGAGCCATGAAGCCGAGCTGTTGCGGCGCGTGGTTTCCGAAATCCGATGACTTCGGTGCCTGAGAATTGGAATCGGCACAAGACACGACGATCGGCGCGGCAACGATGCTCAATGCGCAGCCGAGCCAACAGAGCTTTGTCCTGGGATTCAAGCGCGGCTCCTGCTGAACTCTCTACAATCCCGATCGCGGTTCAAATCGCCGATGGCAGCGACCGATCTATCCGTTATTCCGCAGCGCTTCGTGGCTGGCCAGCACCGCCATGTTGACGATATCGGTCGCGGTCGCGTCCATCGCGGCGATCTGCACCGGCTTCGATAGTCCGGTCAGCACCGGCCCGATCACCGTGCCGCCGCCGAGTTTCTGCAGCAGCTTCGACGAGACGTGCGCCGAATAGAGGCCGGGCATCACAAGGATATTGGCCGGTGCCGTGAGGCGGCAGAATGGATAGAGCTTCAACAGTTCACGGTCGAGCGCCACGTCGGCGGCCATTTCGCCGTCGTATTCGAAATCGACACCGCGCGCATCGAGGATATCGACCGCCTGGTGGACGCGCTCCGAATTCAAGTTCGGCGGGTTGCCGAAATTGGCGTAGGAGAGCAGCGCGACACGCGGCTCGTGGCCGAGCTTGCGTGCCTTCACCGCCGTCTGGCAGGCGATGTCGGCAAGCTGCGCCGGTGTCGGCGTTTCCAGCGCCACGGTGTCGGCGATGAACACCGTGCGCTGGCGGCTGACGAGAATCGTGATGCCGAAGACGAGCTGGCCCGGTTCGGGATCGATCACGCGGCGGATGTCGTCGAAGGCCTGGTAGTAGTTGCGCGTGAGGCCGGTGACCATCGCCGCCGCATCGCCCGCCGCCACGGCGGCAGCGGCGAAGACGTTGCGGTCTTGCGTCATCAGGCGATGGCAGTCGCGATGCAGCAGGCCTTTGCGCTGCTGCCGTGCATAGAGCATGTCGGTGTAGTATTTCAGGCGATCCGAGATGCGGGCGTTGAGAATCTCGATCCCGTCCATCGAATTGGCGAGACCGATTCCCTTCACGGCCTGGCGCACGCGCTCTTCGCGGCCCAGCAGGATCGGCGTGCCGTAACCGGCATTGCGGAAGGCGATCGCGGCACGGATGCTCTTTTCTTCCTCGCCTTCGGCGAAGACGACGCGCTGCGGATTGGCGCGCACCGCTTCGAAGATCGCCTGCATCGACCCGGCGGTCGGATCGAGGCGGGCGGCCAATTCGCTGCGATAGGCCTCCATCTCGGTGATCGGCCGGCGGGCGACGCCGGAATCCATCGCCGCGCGCGCCACCGCGGGCGGCACCTTGTAGATCAGGCGCGGATCGAAGGGCACGGGGATGATGTAGTCGGGCCCGTATCGCAGGCGGCGGCCTGAATAGGCGGCATCGACTTCGTCGGGCACGTCTTCGCGCGCCAGCGCGGCCAGCGCTTCGACGGCGGCGATCTTCATCTGGTCATTGATGGTGGAGGCACGCACATCGAGCGCGCCGCGGAAGATGTAAGGAAAGCCGAGGACGTTGTTGATCTGGTTCGGATAGTCGGACCGTCCCGTCGCGACGATCGCGTCGGGCCGCACGGCCTTGGCCACTTCCGGCACGATCTCAGGATCGGGATTGGCCATAGCGAAGATGATCGGCTTCTCGGCCATCTTCAGGACCATCTCAGGCGTCACGGCGTCCTTCACCGAGAGGCCGAAGAAGACATCGGCGCCGTCCATCGCCTGGTCGAGCGTGCGCGCCTTGGTTTCGACGGCATGGGCGCTCTTCCATTGGTTCATGCCTTCGGTGCGGCCCTGATAGACCACGCCCTTGGTGTCGCACATGATGATGTTGTTGTTGGGCATGCCCATCGATTTGAGCAGTTCGATGCAGGCGATGGCCGCCGCACCGGCGCCGTTGACGACCAGCTTGGTCGTCCTGATATCGCGGCCGGTCAGATGCAGCGCGTTGATC
>CAZNZI010000004.1:0-1589 GCA_964577475.1 uncultured Rhodospirillaceae bacterium | reverse complement strand
TCCTCCGGGCCGCCGTAGCCCAAGAGGCGCAGCAGGGCCTCCTGGTCTTCCAGCTTCGGGCAGGCCGGGTAGCCGAACGAATAGCGCGAGCCACGGTAGTTCTGCTTCAGCATCTCGTCCATGTCGCGCGCATCCTCGGCGCCGAAACCCAATTCAGTTCGTATGCGGGCATGGACATAGTCCGCCAGCGCCTCGGCCATCTCGACGCCGAGACCATGGAGATAGAGATAGTCGCGATACTGGTTGGCGGCGAACCATTGGCGCGCCACCTCGCTCGCGCTCGCGCCCATAGTGACGACCTGAAGCCCGATCACGTCGCGCTCATTGGTGCTGACGTCGCGGATGAAATCGGCGATGCAGAGACCGCCCTCGGTGCCTTGGCGCGGAAAGGAGAAGCGGGTCAGTTCGGTCGCGCCGTCCTCGGCGAACAGGATGATCGAATCGCCTTCGCTCGCGCATTTCCAATAGCCATAGGCCGCCTGCGGGCGAAGGATGTTCTCCTTGGCGCATTGCTTCAGCAGGTCCACGGCGATGGGCCGCAATTCCTTATGCGCCCAGTCCTTCCACTCCTCGATCCGCTTGCCGGCCTTGCGGTAGCCCCAGTGGAACTGGAACAGCATCGTCTCGTTGAGGAAGGCGGTCAGGTTCTGCAACGGCACCTTTTCGAGGATGCGCGGACCCCAGAAGGGCGGTACCGGCACCTGGTACTGCTTCGCGAGCTCCGCGCGGCGCAGCTTGAGTTCCTCGAAATCGACCGGGCGGCTCGGCGTGCGCGCGGCGAAGCGCGATTTGCGCTCGCTGGTCGGATGGGCAAGGCGCTTGGCCTTGATGCCCTGCAGATGGGTGTCGAACTTGCCGCCGATCACATGGCCCATCAGCTCAAGACCATCGAAGGCGTCCTTGGCATAGGCGACACGGCCGGGCCCGTAGGCGGCCACGCAGTCGGTCTCAACATAGGCGCGCGTCAGCGCGGCGCCGCCCAGGAAGACGGGCACGTCCACGCCCTCGCGCGTCATCTCTTCCAAATTCTCGCGCATCACCACGGTGGATTTCACCAGCAGGCCCGACATGCCGATCGCATCGGCCTTGTGTTCCTTGGCCGCCGCCAGGATCGCCGCCACCGGCTGCTTGATGCCCAGATTGACGACACGGTAACCGTTGTTGGTCAGGATGATGTCGACCAGATTCTTGCCGATGTCGTGCACATCGCCCTTTACGGTGGCGAGCACGATCGTGCCTTTGGCCTGGCCCTCGAGCCGCTCCATATGCGGTTCGAGATAGGCCACGGCCGCCTTCATCGTCTCGGCCGATTGCAGCACGAAGGGCAGTTGCATCTGGCCGGCGCCGAACAGCTCGCCGACCGTCTTCATGCCGTCGAGCAGCAGCGTGTTGATGATGTCGAGCGCGGGATAGGTCTTCAGCGCCTCGGCCAGGTCTTCGTCGAGGCCGGTGCGGTCGCCGTCGACGATGCGCTGCTTGAGCCGCTCCTCCACCGTTTCGGGCCGGGCGCGCACCACCTTGGCCGCACCCTCGCGGCCCTCGAAGAGTGCGATATAGGCCTGCAGCGGGTCGTAGTTCTCGCGGCGGCG
>CAZNZI010000003.1:0-6319 GCA_964577475.1 uncultured Rhodospirillaceae bacterium | reverse complement strand
ACGATGATGCCGTCGACCCGCTTCGAGAGCAGCGAGTCGATCAACTGCCGCTCGCGCGCGGTGTCGTCGAAGGCGTTGCAGACGAAGACCGAGATGCCGGCTTCGCCCAGCGCCTGCTGGATGCCTTCGAGCAGGGGGATGGCGAAGCGGCCATAGCTGTCGTTCGACAGCAGGCCGACCGTGAAACTCTTCTTGCGGTGCAGGCTCTGCGCCAGATCGTTGGGGCGGAACCCGAGTTCTTCGGCGACCGTTTGGACACGCTGCCGGGTTTCGGCGCGCAGGCTGCCCTGGCCGCGCAAGGCCTTCGACGCCGTGCCGATGCTGACGCCGGCGGCGGCGGCAACATCGCGGATCGTCGTCAGGCGGCGGTGCCTGGGCGGCAGTGTGGTGGTCATCCTGGCTCCCCGGCCCGGATCGGTGGATAAATCGGTGGAGGATAAGGAAAACCTTTTCCTCTTGTGGAAAGCCTAGTTTGAGCGGCCCTTCCTGGCAAGGGAAAAGGTTTTCCTTGGGAATCAGAGGTTTCGGCGAAAAGGCCCCGGGGATCGGGGTCAGCCCTCGCGCAGCCAGACCTGCATCGGTCCGGCCTGGCGATGGCCCCAGGCGAAATAGGGGACGGCGGTCAGCCTGGTTTCGCGGCTTTCGGGCGGCGTGGTGCTGTAGAGCGCGCTGCTCGAGGTGCTCGCGCCGTTCACTTTGGCCGGGGTGCTGATCCGGACCATGCCCCCGAGCAGACCGGTGTCGAAGGCCGCGGTGACCTCGCCGCGTTCGGGCAAGGTCATCGCGTGGATCGGCTCCGGGTTGTCGCAGGACTCGGCGCAATAGACCAGCGGCCCGCGCTGCAAGGCGACCCGGCCGGCATCGTCGCGGATATCGGGATGGGCATGGATGCGATCGACCGTCATCGGCAGATCGAGGGTGACACGGTCGCCGGGTGCCCACCGCCGCTCGATCGTCGCATAGCCTTTCGTGGTGACAGCGGTGAGACCGACCGCGGCGCCGTTGATCATCAGCCGCGGCGCCGCGCACCAGGCCGGGATGCGGATCGAGACGGCGAAGGTCGCTGGCGTCGCTGGCGACAGGGCGATCTCGACCGCGCCATCCCATGGATAGCGTGTGGTCTGGCTGACGGTGACCCGGTTGCCGCCCATCGCAAGTTGCGCCGTGCCGCCGATGAACAGATGGATCGCCAGTGCGTTGTCGGCAACGCCATAGGCATAGCGGCCCAGCGACGCGATCAGCCGGCCGATATTGGGCGGACAGCAGGGGCAACGGTGCCATTTCCAGCGCAGATGATCGCCGCGGCTGGCCAGCGGGTTCTCGTAATAGAACAACGAGCCGTCGAGCGACACGCCGGCCAGCGCGCCGTTGAAGAGGGCCAATTCCATCGCGTCGCCGTAACGGCGGTCGAGATCGAAGCGCAGCATGCGGCTGGCCCAGAAGACGAGGCCGACGGCGGCGCAGGTCTCTGCATAGGCGCTTTCGTTGGGTAGGTCGTAATCGGCGGTGAAACCCTCGTTGCGCGCCGACGGACCCATGCCGCCGGTGACATAGAGGCGCTTCTTCATCAGATCGTCCCATAAGCGTTCGAGCGCGGCTTTCAGCGCCGCGTCGCCGGGCTCGGCGACGATATCGGCCATGCCGCAATAGAGATACATCGCGCGTACGGCGTGGCCGACCACCTTGTCCTGCTCGCGCACCGGCAGATGGGCCTGGCCGTATTCATAGGAGCCGAAATAGTACTTCGCCGGATCGACGCCGCGGGCCCGCGCCTCTTCATCGTAGTAATGCGGCTGACGGCCGCGCTCATCGATGAAGTAGAGGGCGAGATCGCGATGCTTCTGGTCGCCGGTCACGTGATAGAGGCGCACCAGCGCCAGTTCGATCTCTTCATGGCCGCAATAACCGCGCTTCTGTCCGGGTCCGGTACCGAAGACCGACGCGATGTGATCGACATAGCGGACCATGATGTCGAGGAATGCCCGCTTGCCGGTCGCTTCGAAATAGGCAACCGCGCCTTCGATCAGATGCCCCGCGCAATAGAGTTCGTGGTCGTCGCGCAGATTGGTCCAGCGCTTGCCCTTCTCCTGATAGATGAACCAACTGTTGAGATAGCCGTCGGGCTGTTGCATGCGCGCGAGCTTGCCGATCAGCGTATCGATCCTGGCTTCGAGGGCCGCGTCGCGCTTGTCGGCCAGCACATAGCCGGCCATTTCGATCAGCTTGCCGATATCGCTGTCCCAGAAGCGTTGCGCGCTCAAACCGTGCACGCCGTTCAACGCCTTGCGCGGCTTTTCGGCGATGTCGGGATCGATGTGGTCGAGAATGCCGGCGTCCCGGCAGCGATCGTAGAACACCGGCACGGTGGCGGCGCGGGTTGCCTCCAACCGCGGCGACCAGAAGGCATCGTCGATCCGCACCGATCCGGTGGTGGGCGCACGAAAGGTCGGCAGGCTCATGACAGGACTCCAGCCGCTGGGGCTTCGGGAATGGGGCCCAAAGACCTATCTGATTTGCGCGCCGCACTCCAGAGCGGCGGAAATGTCAGGCCGACAGCGCGGTTTCGAGCGCCATCGCCGCGGCGGCGACCTCAGCCATGCCGAGATTGGCGGCGGCGCCTTTGATCGTGTGGGCCAGGCGGCGCGCTTCGGTGGTCTGTCCGGCGGCACAGAGGCGCGCGACTTCGGCACCGGCTTCGGCATAGGTGATGGCGAACTGGCCCAGCAGATCGCGATAGACCGCTTCATTGCCGCCACAGCGATGCAGTCCGATCGCGAGATCGACGCCGGTGATCGGGTCCTGCGCCCAGGACGGCTGAACGGGCGCGGCCGTCACCATCGATGCGGTCGATGGCGGCAGATGGCGCGCGAGAGCGGCATAGAGCTGATCGGGTTCGATCGGCTTGGTCAGGTGATCGCCCATGCCGGCCGCCAGACTGGCCGCACGCGCTTCGACGGTGGCGTGGGCGCTGAGCGCCAGGATCGGCACCGCGCGGTCGGGCTTCTCCCGCCAGGCCGGCAGTTGCTGGATGTGCCGGGCGGCTTCCAGCCCGTCCATGCCGGGCATCTCGATATCCATCAGCACCAGATCGACTTTCTGGTAGGTCAGCCACTCGATGGCCGCCTCGCCGCTCGACGCGATCTCGACTGCGAATCCCACTTGGGTCAGCAAGGCGCGGGCGAGGGACTGGTTGATCGGGTTGTCTTCCACCACCAGAACCGAGCGGCCGACCCAGTGGGGCAGGGCCGGCAGGGCCTTGCCGCTGAGAGCCGCCCGCTCGACGGGCCGGCCCGATGCCGCGGCGAGGCGGATCGAAAAGCGGAAGATGCTGCCGGTGCCCGGCACGCTTTCGACACTGATATTGCCGCCCATCTGTTCGATCAGCCGCTTGCTGATCACGAGGCCGAGGCCGGTGCCGCCGTAACGCCGCGACACCGAATTGTCGGCCTGCGAGAATTCGCGAAACAGCCGGTCGACCTGATCGGCGGTCATGCCGATGCCGGTATCGGCGACCGAGAAATCGATCACATAGGCCGGGCCGCGATCCACTGTGCGCAGGCGCACCATGACGGTCACGCCGCCGCGCTCGGTGAACTTGATGGCATTGGCCACCAGGTTCATCACCGCCTGCCCCAGGCGCATCGGATCGCCGGCCGCGAGATCGGGCAGGGCGGCATCCCAGTCCATCTGCAGTCCGATCGACTTGGTGGCAGCCTCGACGGAAAGAACGTCGATCACCTCTTGCACCGCGTCACGCAGGGCAAAATCGATATGGTCCAGTTCGAGCCGGCCCGACTCGATCTTGGAGAAATCGAGCACGTCGTTGATGACACCGAGGAGCCGTCGCCCGCCGGAGAGAATGCGGCTGATATAATCGCGCTGATGGGGATTGAGCGGCGTCCGCAACACCAGATGGCTGAATCCGATCACCGCGTTCATCGGCGTGCGTAGCTCGTGACTCATCGTCGCCAGGAAGCGTGACTTTTCCCGGTTGGCCGCTTCCGCCTGATCGCGCGCCATCGCGAGCTCGCCCGCCCGGAGGCGTAGCTCGCTATAGAGGGATGCGACCCGCCCGACCGAAAGGGCCACCTCGTCCAGCTCTCGCAGGCGTTCGCGCCGTCCCACATGTGCGGCCACGCCGCCTGCATCGACTTCGACCAGGGCGCGGGCGGCACGGACCAGCGGCCGCACGACGAACCCATGGGCGAGCAGAGCCGCGGCCACCAGCAGAAGGGCTGCCAATCCCATCACCGCGAGGTTGATGCGCACCGACCGCCGCGCCTGTTCGGCAATGCGCACCATGCTGTTGCCGGCCGTGACGGTCGCATCGGAGGAGACCTGTTGGGTGAGATATTCGAGAGCCGTCTCCGCCTTTTTCCACGCGGCGTTGGCATCCGTGCGCGTGGATGCCAGCTTCGCCTCGAGATCGGTGCGCGCGATGATCGCCGCCTCGGCCGCGGCGGCCGCGGTGGTCAGGCGATCGGCATCGTCGTCGTGATTGGCGGCCTGCAGTTCAGCGATGGCGACCTCGACCGCATCGTGCAGCGCCTTGGGCCCGAGCGCATCGCGCGGCTCGGATTTGATCTGGGCGTATATTTCGTTGATCACGGCCAGAACGGCGGGCCGCGCCTCGTCGGGCACCGCCGTCGCGATTTCGACCAAGCTGTGTTCGGCCTCGCGCTGGGCGTCGACGCCGTCGCGCAGCGCCTTTTCCGAGCGGTCTTCAGCCTGGCGCAGCTCATAAAGGGATTGAATCGCCGAGGTGGCATCGGCGAAACCGCCGCGCAAGGAGGGATCGGACTCGAGGCTCGACTGCACCTTGATCAGCTGCACGATCAGGATCGCCTGCCGTCGTTCCTCGGGGTCCTGGGCGACACGGATGATACTGCCCATCGCGTGCAGCCGCTCGAGATGGACCAGGCGCAGGATCTGGTCCTGAACCTTCGGCAGGGTGGTCTCGGTTGCCTGATCGGCCAGCTGGATGATGGTGCGCTGGGCATCGACCAGGACCCAGACCGCAAGACCAATGATCAGCGTGAAGGCGCTCGCGAGAGCCGTGAGCGCCGCGACGATGCCGATACGGCGGGGGGCCCGCGCCGGCGCCTCGATGCGCTGATCCACTCAGATTCCCCCTTCACCCGACCCCTATCCGCGAGTCTAGCCGATCTTATTGCAGGATGACGGGCAGATATTTGGCGCTCAGCTTGCGGTAGGTACCGTCCTGGCGCACCGCCGCCAGACCGTCGTTGAGCTTGCCCTTCAGCCCGTCGCCCTTGCGTACCTGGAAGAAGGCTTCGCCCGCGGGTGGCGGCGCGTCGAGGGTGCGGACGATCTCGTACTGCGCGCCTTCCGGGCTCTTGAGGAAGTCATAGCCGGAGAGCGCGTCCTGCATCATCGCATCGGCCTTGCCTGAGGTCAGCGCGTCCTGGATCTCCTTGAACTTGGTCGGCAGCAGCAACTGGGCATAGGCGCCGGCATCGGCGCGGACGAATTTCTCCCACAGCGTGTTGCCCTGGGTGACGATGGTCTTGCCCTTGAAATGCTCGGCGTCGATCTTGACCCCCTGGCCGGATTTCGCGATGTAGACGAAGCGCGATTTGAAATAGGGATCGGTGTAATCGACGATCTTCTCACGCTCGGCCGACCAGCCCATGAAGGCGGCGACGAAATCGCATTTCTTGCCGTTCAGGTCTTCGATCATCTTGTCGAAAGTATCTTCGACGAAGGTGCAATCGGTGTGGTTGAGGGCGCAGATCGCCTTCACCAGCTCGATATGGAAGCCGCCGAGACTGCCGTCGGTCTCGTGATAGGTGAACGGCTTGAAATCGTCTTTATCGACGCAGACGCGAATCGTTTCAGCGCGCGCGGGAATCGCGAGCGCGAGCATGGCAAGCGCTGCCACAAAGCCAAGATAGGTTTTCATCGAACCATTCCCCCACCGGATTGGTCCGACGATTCTCCCTGATCATTGCACCACTGGCAAGACGCCGCTGGTAACCGGCCTGTTTGGGTGCGCCCGTATTCAACACCCCATAAATTGTTGAATTAGAAGGACTTCTAGGCCGCTTCGAGAGCCCCGTCCAAGGCTGCGATGATCGTGTTCACGTCGCCGGCCGTGATCACCAGCGGTGGCGACATGATGATATTGGAGCTCGACACCCGCAACATCACCCCCGCCTCATAGGCGCGGTCGGAGATCTGCTTCATCACCTTCTTGTCGGCGGGGGTCTTCTTGGTGCGGTCGGAGACCAGTTCAAGCGCGGCCATCAGCCCCTTGGCGCGCACATCGCCGATCAGGCTGTGGCGTTGCTGAAGCTTC
>CAZNZI010000002.1:0-7250 GCA_964577475.1 uncultured Rhodospirillaceae bacterium | reverse complement strand
TGAACTTCACCGCCTGGCCGTCGAGCCGCATGGTGCCCGTATCGGGATGCACCACGCCGGTCATGATCTTGATCAAGGTGGACTTGCCGGCGCCGTTTTCGCCGAGCACCGCGTGAATACGGCCTTTGCCGCAGCCAAAGTCCACGTTGTCCAGTGCGGTGACGCCACCGTACCGCTTGCTGATTCCCTCCATGCGCCAGAACGACGCCGAGGGGTTCCCCTCACTCATCCCAACTCTCCAACACGGCCGGAAGGATCGCGCCGCCGGGGATGACCCGGCGACGCGGCCTTACAGGAACCGAAAGCCGATCAGTTGTTGGCTTCCGACTTCGCCATGATGTCCACCGCCTTGATGTTGACGTTGCAAGGCGGGAAATCATTCGGCGTGAAGAAGTTGTCGGTCAGGTCGGGATACACGTTTTCCCCGGCCTTGAAGGTGCCGCTCTCGGCGTAGGGCAGCGGAACCGAGATGAACTGCGGCATGACATTGCCCTTGAGGGCCGAGATGGCGGCCTTCATGGCAATGGCGACCAGCGCCGGCGACTGACCGGCGGAAGCGCACTTCAGACCGTCCTTGTCGTGCTCGAGGCACAGCTTGCGGAAGCCGTTTTCAGCTTCGCCCGAGAACGGAATGAAGGGGTGCTTCGCGTCCATGAAGGCGCGAACCGTGCCCGTCGAGCCGCCCTGGGTGTAGACGCCGTCGAAGTGCTTGTGCACGGCGATCGCGTCGGCGGTCACCTTCTGCGCGGTGCCGTCGTCCCAGTTGCCCACCACTTCCGTGATGTTGAACTTGCCCTGCTTCTCGACGATGTCGCGGAAGCCGAGATGGCGGTCGCGGTCGACCGAGTTGCCGGGCAGGCCGCGGACTTCGAGCAGATCGCCCGACTTCGACGGGATGTTCTTGATGAGCCATTCGCCCATCTTCTGGCCCATGACGAACTGGTTCTCGTTGACCATCATCAGGTCTTCGGTGTCGAGAATGTTGTCGAAGGGAACCAGCACCACGTTGGCCTTGTTGGCGCGCTTGATCACCGGGCCGAACGCGGTCGGGTTCACGGCGATGGTGACGATCGCGTCGTAGCCTTCGTTGATGAAGTTGTCGATGGCGCCGATCTGCGCGGCCACGTCGGTGCCCGTGCTGACGACCTTCAGTTCCTTCACATCCGGCTTAATGTCGGCCTGTTCGGCGAACGCCTTGGCGGTCTTGATCATCTGAATGCGCCAGGTGTTGCCGACGAAACCGTTGGCCACCGCGATGCGGTACGGGCCGGCCTTCTTGTCCCACTGGAAAAACTTGGTCTTGTCGGTATACGGCTTGAAGCACTCCGGCTGCACGCCGGGGCCGTTCACGACCTTCGGGCCGGCATAGACGCTGGTCGAGCCGAACGC
Source organism: uncultured Rhodospirillaceae bacterium (assembly GCA_964577475.1). Taxonomy (GTDB): domain Bacteria; phylum Pseudomonadota; class Alphaproteobacteria; order Rhodospirillales; family Magnetospirillaceae; genus JASHSH01. Next base: position 5,861 of record CAZNZI010000002.1, on the reverse strand, counting down.
CGCCAGAGCCACGGCCAGAACCGATGCTTTCATCCAACTTGTACGCATTTCCACTTCCTCCCTAGGAATGTTGTGTCACCCTTCCGGGCCACGAGCCGGCTTCAATCGCCAAAGCTTAATTTTATGGAAATCACGCGGTTACCAAATCGAGCCCGCCAGACGCCAAACGTTTTCGGTGTCTTGCGGCCGATTCGGATCGGGCGCCACCCGATCGACTGAATGCGTGTCCACCCCCTTGGTTTATTGAGTTTTATTTTCTTGGCGGCCGAACCCCCTTCGCACCGCGCCGCAAGCATTGCCGGGCATGACGGACGAGTCAAGGACCGGATGGCAAAAACCCTGTTCCGACAGTCCACTTTCGTTGCCGCGGTGCGGCGAGTGAATCCAATGGCAAGCCTCATTTTCAGGCATTGGATTCAATTTGAGACATGGCCGCGGCAGGAGTGGCAAGCTAGGCTGACGCACTTACAGGCAGAACCGACCAAGGAGAGACGATGGCGACGCAGCGGTTTCCCGAAGCGGTGTTCCTGCATCGCGGCGACGGAACCGGTTTCGGATTTTTCTTCAAGAACGAAGCCGATTTTCAAAAGGCTGTCGACAGTTTCTCCAAGCCCATCCTGAAATCGTTTCAAGGAACGCCGATTCCGAATCAGCCCGATCCGCAGGAGCATCTGCAGACGGCGATTGCCTCCCTGATCGGACAGGCGTTCGATCGCACGGTGCCCGCCGGTGCCGGTCCCGAAGCGGTGTCCTGGGCGGTAGCGGCCTATGTGCGCAAGGCCTACACGGTCGTCGTTCCCACCGTGGTCGTGGTCGAGCGGCACGAGGGCAAACTCAATGCGCGCGCGGGAGACGAGTATCTCGCCCATCCCGGTTTTCCGCTGGCGGTCGTGGTCCATGCCGGCCCCCACGGCGGCAACGCCCACTTCTACGCGGACGGCGATGCCTATCGCCGCGCCGCGGAGCGCGATCCCGATACGCGCATCTGGCTGCCGCAGATCGTCTATCGCCTCTACGAGCGCACGCCGTCGGTGGTGGCCGGCAAACCGATCCGCGACCTGCCCACCGGCAAGACCAATGTGGAATTCAGCGCCTTTGGTTTCGGCCGCGATGCACCCTTGATCGAACGGGCAAAGCCCTAGCGTCCCGGACAATGCCCAGGCGTCACGAGGTCGCGACGGACGGAATCAGGCGGAGATATCGACGACGGTGCCGACGCCCGGAGGCGGCGCCGCGGCAGCAGCACCCGCGCCCGACATCGCCGAGATGAGAGCCAGTTCCTGCTGCATCATTTGTTCGATCGCCTGCATCGATGCCTGCACCGTACTCTGCAAGATCTGCTGGCTGACCGCCGCTGCGGCGGATGCACTCACGTCCATTCTGGTCTCCTGGTGCAGACGCATTTTTAGACGCATTAAGCCTTTAAAACAAGGGTTTTGTGACTTTTTGCAGCTTGCTTTGCGGCCCTCCGGCGCTTGGGTTAGGTTGACGGTCCCAATGCCTGCCGGAAGGGTTTCATGTCCGCCATCGCCGTCATAATCATTGCGATTCTTCAGGGTGTTACTGAACTCTTTCCGGTCAGCAGCCTCGGCCACGCGGTCGTCCTGCCGGCCTTGTTCGGTCTGGCCATCGATCAAAGCGATCCAGCATTCCTGCCCTTTCTGGTCGTTCTCCATGTCGGGACGGCCGTGGCACTGCTGATCTATTTCCGGCGGGATTGGATCGGTATTTTCAAGGGGGTCTTCCTGACACCCGGCCTCGATTGGCGTGACCGCATTCGTCCGATCGAGCTGATCGTGATCGCGACCATTCCTGCCGTGGTGATCGGTTTCACGCTCGAAAAACCGCTCAAAGAGCTGTTCGGCAAGCCGTTGATCGCCGCGGCCTTCCTCGCCGTGAACGGTTTGCTGCTCTTCGTCGGCGAACGCATCCGCCGGCGGAAAGCCGAAGAGGAAGGCGGCCGGACCGAAGGGGCAGCGCTGTCCCGCAAAGGCGCATTGGCCATCGGCTTCTGGCAATGCCTGGCCTTCATCCCCGGCTTGTCCCGTTCCGGCGCCACCCTGGTGGGCGGGCTGCTGGCCGGATTAACCCATGAGGCGGCGGCGCATTTCTCCTTCCTGATCGCCACGCCGGTGATTCTCGGCGCCGCGGTGCTGGAAGTGCCGAAGCTGCTGCATCAGAGCGTTTCCTCGGATACGGCGCTGCTTTCGGTCGTCGGCGGGGTCGTGGCAGGAATTGTGGCGTATCTCAGTACTGCTTTTCTGATGCGTTACTTCAAAGGGCATGACCTCAAGGCGCTCGATCCTTTCGCCTGGTACTGCCTTCTGGGCGGCCTCGCGGCCTTCGTGATTCTAGGGCTGCGATGAGCATGCGGGTGTGACGAACGCCACAACGGAATCGATGAGCTCAATCGGAAAAATTTGTCACAGGACGTCGGAGTCAAAATCAAGAATTTTGGCGGCAAAAATCCAGAGAACGGTTGACCTATAGCCTGATTCCGCTGCATTCTCCGCGCTATTCAAAACCCCGGCGATTCCCGCCGATTCGGTCCACCTCAGGGGGTACCCTACCTATGAAGAGCATGCGAGTTGCCTTGCTGGCCACTGTTCTTGCCGCCTTTGCCGCCGGCACGGCCGCCTATGCCGCCGATGCCCCGGCTGCTTCCGACACGATGAAGAAGCCGAAGAAGACCAAGATGCACAAGAAGGCGCACAAGGCGAAGACTCACAAGAAGAAGGCCGCTCCCGCGGCAAAGTAATCTTAGGGTTTTTACTTGGGAAGCGGCGGCTGGAACAGCCGCCGCTCTCCTCGCCCCCTCGGATCGAGAGCATTTTTTCAATCCCGCTGCGGCGGGATTTTTTGTGCCCGCCGCGCGACGCTGTCAGTGCGTTCCGCTTTTCAGCCAATGCAGCAGAAACAAGACCGCGAGCAATAGAACGGCAACGGCTTGAACGCCGACGCGCAGGTTGAGCATGAAGCCCATGTAGCGGCGGTTGGTTTCGCCGCCGCGCGCGAAGATCATCACGCCGATCACCAGCACGCCGAAAACGGCGGCCAGGGTGACGACCAGCAAGATCCAGACGACATGTTCCATCGCATTCACCGGTACTACAGCGCCGGAGAAAATCCGGCGCCGGCCCCAGCAGTAGACCAAAGCCGACGCGCTTTTCAACCGGCGCGATACCCTACAACGTCAATGATACTTGACTCGATTGCCCTATCTTGTACGGTCGATTCAACAGCGTGGCGCTGTGCGTCACTTCGGTCTCGGCGGCTCTAGGGGGAGCACGTGACGGCTACTTTTCCAGCGGCGATCTCGGTCGTCCGCTAAATGTATTTTCTACAGCAGCTCGTCAACGGCATCACGCTCGGCGCGATCTATGGCCTGATCGCCATCGGCTACACGATGGTGTACGGCATCATCGGCATGATCAATTTCGCCCATGGCGACATCTACATGATCGGCGCCTTCGTTTCGCTGATCGCCTTCCTGCTGCTGGCCGCGCTCGGCATCACCTGGATCCCCCTCGCGCTGTTGCTGGTGCTGGTCGTGGCGATGGTCTTCACCGCCGCCTACGGTTGGGCGGTCGAGCGCGTTGCCTACCGCCCGCTGCGCGGTTCGACCCGCCTCGCGCCGCTGATCTCGGCGATCGGCATGTCGATCGTTTTGGAGAACTACGTGCAACTTGCCCAGGGCGCACGCGGCAAGCCGCTTCAGCCGGTGATCCATGGCGGCATCCATCTCGGGCCGGCCGACGGATTCCAGATCACGCTGGGCACGTTGCAGATCGCGATCGTCGTCATCACGATCGCGCTGATGTTGGGCTTCAACTGGTTCATCGCCAAGACGCCGCTGGGCCGCGCGCAGCGCGCGACCGAACAGGACATGGGGATGGCGGCACTGCTCGGCGTCAATGTCGACCGCGTGATCTCGACCACCTTCGTCCTCGGCGCGGCGCTGGCCGCTGTCGCCGGCATGATGGTGATGCTCTATTACGGCGTGATCGACTTCTACATCGGCTTCCTCGCCGGCATCAAAGCCTTCACGGCCGCCGTGCTCGGCGGTGTCGGCTCACTGCCCGGCGCGATGCTCGGCGGCTTCCTGATTGGCCTGATCGAGGCGTTCTGGTCGGGTTACTTCAGCATCGAGTACAAGGACGTCGCCACCTTCGCGATCCTGGTCATCGTCCTGATCTTCCGTCCGAGCGGTCTGCTCGGCCGCCCCGAGATCGAGAAAGTCTGATCCGATGGCGGCCGAAGGTCCTAAAACATCCGCTCCCGTTTCGGCCCGCTTTTCTCCCGAGCACATCACCGCCGCCCTGAAAGACTCGTTGGCCGCCGGTATCGTTGCGGCGCTGCTGGCAATGCCCCTCCTGGGCTTCAAGCTGCTCGACCGCTCTGCCGGTCTCGAACTCGTCTACCGCCCGATGCTGATCGTCTACGCGGCCGTCGCGGTCTTTGCGGGGCGCTTCGTCCTCACGCTCGGCGGCGGCGTTCTAGGCCGTTATCTGTCGGCGCGGCCCAAGACGGTGAAACTGGTCGATCGCCCCAACCGGATGCGCAAGATTTCGGGGTGGGTGATCGCCATCGGCGCACTGGTGCTGCCCTTCCTGCCTTTCGCCGATCGCAACCTGGTCGATAAGGCGACGCTGGTTCTCATCTATGTGATGCTCGGCTGGGGCCTCAACGTGGTGGTCGGCCTCGCCGGCCTGCTCGATCTCGGCTATGTCGCCTTCTACGCGGTCGGCGCCTATTCCTACGCGCTCCTGTCGCTCAACTTCGGTTTGTCGTTCTGGGTATGCCTGCCTCTGGCGGGACTGTTCGCCGGCACGGTCGGCATGATCCTCGGCTTCCCGGTCTTGCGCCTGCGTGGCGACTACCTCGCCATCGTCACGCTGGGCTTCGGCGAAATCGTGCGCGTGGTCCTGCTCAATTGGCAGTCGCTGACCGGCGGACCCAACGGCATCGTCGACATTCACCGCCCGAGCTTCTTCGGCCTGCCCTTCACCGCCAGTCCGCCCGAGGGCCACGAGAGCTTCGCGCAGTTCTTCGGCCTCGACTACTCGCCCGATCACCGCATCATCTTCCAGTACTACCTGATCTTCGCGCTGGCGATGATCACCAACCTGTTCACCCTGCGCATCCGCCGCCTGCCGATCGGGCGCGCCTGGGAAGCGCTGCGCGAGGACGAGACGGCCTGCCGCAGCCTCGGCCTCAATCCGACCAATATCAAACTCTCGGCCTTCGCCATCGGCGCGATGTTCGGCGGTTTCGCCGGCTCGTTCTTCGCCACGCGCCAGGGCTTCATCAGTCCCGAAAGCTTCAACTTCCTCGAATCGGCGATGATCCTGGCGATCGTCGTGCTGGGCGGCATGGGCAGCCAGATGGGCATCATCCTGGCTGCCGTGATCCTGGTCGGCCTGCCTGAGTGGTTCCGCGATCTCCAGCTCTACCGCATGCTCGCCTTCGGCGGCGCGATGGTGCTGATCATGCTGTGGCGCCCGCGCGGCCTGCTGTCGAGCCGCGAGCCGACCATCCGCCTCAACGTGCCGGGCGGTAAATTGCCCTCGTCGGAACCGGTGGTGGAGCCCGCCGAATGAGTGCGTCGGGCAAAACGCCGCTGCTCACCGTCGAGCATCTGACGATGCGCTTCGGCGGCCTGCTCGCGGTCAACGACGTTTCCTTCACCGCCCGCAAGGGCGAGATCACCGCGATCATCGGGCCGAACGGCGCCGGCAAGACGACTGTGTTCAACTGCCTGACCGGCTTCTACAAGCCGCGCACGGGACGCCTGACCTTCGATCGCGACGGCAAGACCTACCTCCTCGAACGCATGGAAGGCTTCCGCATCGCCAAGGAAG
>CAZNZI010000001.1:0-1957 GCA_964577475.1 uncultured Rhodospirillaceae bacterium | reverse complement strand
GATCTATCACATCGACGTCGACCCGCTGAAGGAGTCGATGCCGCTCTGGTACCTGAAGGCGCGCAAGAGCTTCCAGGCCGATGCAGCGACGGCGCTCAAGCAGATGAACGCGCATCTTGACGCGGCAAAGCCCGATGCGGCGGCGGTGCAGGCACGCCGCGCCTTCTGGTCGGCCAAGCACCAGGCGCGCGCCGAGAAGCTCGCCAAGCTCGAAGCCAAGCCCACCAATGGCGTGATCACGCCGGAATATCTGACGGCCGTGGTACGCCGCGCGATCGATGCCGACAACACGATCGTGTTGAGCGAGGGCATCACCAATTACCATGTGATCGCCGACCACATCGCGAAGACCAAGCCCGGCACGATCTTCGCCTCGGGTGGCGGCTCGCTGGGCTGGATCGGCGGCGCGGCGATCGGCGCGAAACTGGCCGCGCCCGAGAAGGACGTGGTCGCGCTGTCGGGTGACGGTTGCTATATGTTCTCGATCCCGTCGACCGTCCACTGGATGGCGCGGCAGTACAAAACCCCGTTCCTCCAGATCGTCTACAACAACCGCGGCTGGAAGGCGCCGAAGTTCTCGGCGCTGGCCGTCCATCCCAACGGCTATGCCAGCAAGGCCAACGAGATCGGCGTCAGCTTCGATCCGCCGCCGGATTATTCGCAGATCGCGGCCGCCGCGGGCGGCGCCTATGCCCGCAAGGTCGAGCGGGTCGAGGATGTGGAAGCCGCCGTCGCCGAAGGCCTGCGCATCGTCCGCGAGGAAAAGCGCTGCGCCGTCCTCGATGTCTGGCTGGAGCATTTGTAGACCCACCTCATTTCGTCGTGCCCGGACTTGATCCGGGCATCCACGTGGTGCCACAACAAAGTCGTGGATGGCCGGCGCGAACATGTGAGCGTGCCCGGCCAGACGAGCTGGGATCATCGCGGGGGCAACGCCATGCTGAAAATCCATCACCTCGGTCATGCGCAATCGGAACGGATCCTCTGGCTTTGCGAGGAACTCGGCGTTCCCTACGAGATGACGAAATACACGCGCGACAAGGTCACGCGCCTGTCGCCGCCGGAATTGAAGGCACTACACCCGCTCGGCGCCGCGCCGCTGATCGAAGATGGGGACCTGCTGCTGGCCGAATCGGGCGCGATCGTCGACTACATTCTCGCCCGCCATGGCCGCGGCCGCTTGCAACATGGGCCGGACCATCCCGATTTCGCGGCCTATCTCTACTGGTTCCATTTCGCCAACGGCAACCTCCAGTCGGTGATGCTCCGGATGATGATGGTGGGGCGCTGCGGCCTGGCGCCGGATCATCCGATCCTCGCGGGGACACAGGGGCGGATGGACAAGGTGCTCGCGCTGATCGACGCGCGGCTGGCCAAGACCGACTATCTCGCCGGACGAGACTTCACCGCCGCCGATATCATGAGCGTGTTCTCGCTCACCACCATGCGCCTGTTCCACCATTTCGATCTTGGGCCCTATCCCAATATCCTGGCCTATCTCCAGCGCATCGGCGCGCGGCCGGCCTATCAGCGGGCGATGGCCAAAGGCGATCCGGACCTCAAGCCGCTGCTGACCTGAACCCGCCTCAGCGCAGATCGGCGCGCAGATCGCGTACGCCTTTGCCCAGGCGCTGGCGCAATAGCGTGCGCAGCGTCGCGCCGTCGACATAGCCGACCTCGGCCGCGATCGCTTCGACGTCGAGACCGCTGCCGTGGAGCAGCGATTGTGCGCGCTCGACGCGCAAATCCTGAAAGTAGGCCAGCGGCGACTTGCCGAGCACCGCTTCGCAGCGGCGTTGCAATGTGCGTCCGCTCGTCGCCAGTGCTTTCGCGGCCTCCTGCAACGAGAACCCGTCCTTCAGATGCTCGCGCGCCCAGCGTTCGAATTTCAGGATGAGGGGATCGGCCTGTGCCAGATGATTGGGAATGATATAGGGCGCCTGGGAAGTGCGGATGT